>JBBRVR010000048.1:0-22422 GCA_038246695.1 Sphingomonadales bacterium | reverse complement strand
CGCGGTGGTGAACGTGCTGATCTGGACGGTTCCGACAACCGACGGTACCGCCCCGATCGAGCAGGTGGACGAGGTGGCGGGACGCTAAATGTTCCCAACCGTGCAGGACGGACCCCCCGAATGGGAGTGCGAAAAACCTACGGTATTTCCCAGTTGATGGCGCTGGAATAGGTGCCAGCAACCTTCTCGCCCTTGCCGTTGCGGGCAGGCGCAAAGCGGGCGCGGCGTTCCAGCAGGCGGCAGGTCGCGCCGTCCAGCACATCGTGCCCGGTCGATTGGGTGATCGCGCAATCGCTCACCTTGCCACTGGCGTCGATCTTCAGCGTGAAGCGGGCGGTGCCCGATAGCCCTTCGTTGATCCAGCGCGTGCGATAATCGCCGGTTGTTACCCAGCTGCCCGGATTGCCACGCGGCAGCGCGCCAATCGGGTCGGCCATTGGCGAGGGTGTGGGCCCGGACGTGCCCTTGCCCGGACCGGTGGGCAAGGGAAACTCGATGACATCGATGATCGTACCATCGAAGATATCGACCGGGATCTGCGGGCCGGTGGTGAAGGGGACGTCCGGTTTGGGAATGACCACATTCGCCGTTTGCACGACCTTGTCGGCGGGGTTGGGGGTGGTCTTCGGATCGACCGGCTTGGGCGGGGGCAGGGGTGTCTCGATCGGCTTGGGCTTGATCAGAACTCCGGTCAGCGGCTTGTCCGGCACGGCAATCGTCGCGGTGATGGCAAGCCCTGTGGCCAGCAGCGCGCCAAATCCCAGCGGGACGGCGAGCGCGCCCATTAGCGCGGCGGGGCGGGTCGTGTTGGCTTGCGATGCGTAGCTCATGAGAAGGTCTCCTCGTTGCTCTTCGTCAGGCGACCGGCCCTTGTTTAGGCCGCTCAATTGCAATGTTACAACGTAACAAGACGAAAGCAAGTTGTTTCGAGTTGCGCATTGAGACCCGTTTCGCAACAAAACTGACAATCGCACTGTAATTTAATTGTGCGGGACTGATCGAGGGGATTTAGGGTCGCTGCGCGGGAACGCGCGTCCATGCAGATTACTTGCAGGCAGCCGGCCCGGTGCACCCGCCACCGGCTCAGCAGTGCAACACGGCTGCCCAGCGACCGCAAGCACGATGGCGCGCCCGCAGCGCCGAAGGCGCGAGGAAATCGCACCCCGAGCGGGGAGCGAAATCCAGAAACTTTATTTAATCGGACAATCCGGCGACAGGCGGAAATCGAGATAATTGTCGACCGATCCCATCAGATCCTCGATCTCGTTTTCGAAGAAGTGATTGGCGCGCGGGATTTCCTCGTGATGGATCGTGATGTGCTTTTGCGTGCGCAGCTTGTCCACCAGCTTTTGCACCGCATTCGGCTGGACCACAGTATCGGCTGCACCCTGCACGAAAATGCCGCTCGCCGGGCATGGCGCGAGAAACGAAAAATCGTACATGTTCGCAGGCGGCGAGACCGAGATGAAGCCGCGCACTTCGGGGCGACGCATCAGCAATTGCATGCCGATCAGCGCGCCGAACGAATAGCCCGCAACCCAGGTCGTCTGCGCTTCGGGGTGCATCGATTGCACCCAGTCGAGCGCGCTCGCCGCATCGGAAAGCTCGCCGATGCCGCTGTCGAAGCTGCCCTGGCTGCGGCCCACGCCGCGAAAGTTGAAGCGCAGCACGGCAAAGCCGCGATCCACGAATGTCTTGTACAGCCGCTGCACGATCCGGTCATTCATCGTGCCACCGCCTTCGGGGTGGGGATGGAGGATCATCGCCACTGGCGCGCGCGGACGCGGCGGCGGGGAGAAACGACCTTCGAGGCGGCCTTCGGGACCGGGAAAGATGACTGAGGGCATCGGCTACCTTGCAAGAAACTGAGAAACCGCAGAGCACCGGGTGGCAGCCTGCGAAAGCGCGCTCTATATAGGGTCGGATGCAAAATGCGCAATTTTTTGTCGGGTGCCCCTGAGTGGAGCGCATTTACCTCGATCATGCCGCAACATCGCCCCTGCGCCCAGAGGCCCGCGCTGCGATGGAAGAGGGCTTTGGCCTGTGGGCCAATCCGTCCAGCCCGCACGCCGAAGGCCGCCGCGCCAAGGCCGCGCTGGAAGATGCGCGCGACCGGATAAAGGCGGCGCTTGGGTGGGAAGGCGAGCTGATCTTTACTAGCGGCGCGAGCGAGGCTTTGGCTATCGGTTTGCAACGCGCAAAAGTTGATCGCAGGATCGTCAGCGCGGTGGAGCATGATGCGGTGTTCCGGGCGGCGCCGGATGCTGAAATTTTCAGCGACGATTGCTCATTCGATGATCGCACCGTGCTGGCGGTGCAGCATGTCAATTCGGAAACCGGGACTATCAACCTCGTGGCGCAAATGGCGGAGACGATCCGGTCCACCGGCGCCATCATGCTGTCCGATTGTTCGCAGAGCGCGGGCAAGATGGACCTTCCCGATGCCGATATGCTGGTGATCTCCGCGCACAAATTCGGCGGCCCCATCGGTATCGGCGCCTTGTTGGTGCGCGATTTCAAGCTGCTCCATCCGATCGGTGGGCATGAGCGCGGATACCGGCAGGGGACCGAGAGTCTGCCGAGCGCGATGGGAATGGCCGCCGCGCTGGATGCAGGTAGCTGGTCAACCACGCCGGATCAGCGCGCCAGCTTTACTGCGCGCCTCGGCGAAAGCGCACTCCGGATGGGCGATCAGGTCGATTACATCCACGCACTCACCCACCCGACCATGAGCGCGCAGGTGCAGCTGATCCGGCTCGATGCAATGGGCTTTGCGGTGTCGGCGGGGAGCGCGTGTTCTTCTGGCACGCTCAAGAAAAGCCGGGTGCTTGATGCGTTCGGTGTGCCCGATGATGTCGCCGCCCGCACGATCCGCGTCAGTCTGGGCTGGAGCACCACGCCTGAGGAACTTGATCGGTTCGCAGAGGCGTGGGCTTCGCTTACGTAAACCGTTCGCCCTGAAAGTGTCGAATCATCGCGCTTCCTTCGGGATCGTCGCAGCGAAAGAACGACAGTGCTTCGACAAGCTCGGCACGAATGGCTAGGGTAGCGGCAGTATGATCTATCTCGACTATCAGGCCACTACCCCCCTTGCTCCCGAAGCGCGCGATGCGATGCTGCGCTGGCTCGATGGGCCGGAGGGTACCGGGTTCGGCAATCCCCACAGCCCGCACCGGATGGGCCGTCAGGCTGCAGCCGCGATTGAACTCGCGCGTGATCGGGTCGCCGCGCTGTTTCCGCCGGGCGGGCGGGTGATCTTCACCAGCGGCGCGACAGAGGCGCTGAATCTTGCGATCCGGGGCAGCGGCACGAAGGGTTCTGTCTCGGTTTCCGCCATTGAACATGCCGCCGTGCTCGACACCGCAGAGGCGATCCGCGCCGCGCACATCCTCAATGTCTCGAGGGAAGGCCAGTGCAACACCGCGCAGGATGTCCCCGCCGACACGCGCCTGATCGCGGTGATGGCGGTCAACAACGAGATCGGCACGATCCAGCCCACCATCGACTGGCACCGCAAGGCCAAGGAAAGCAATGCTCTGTTTCTGATCGATGCGGTGCAGGCCTATGGCCGGATCGAGGTAACGAGCGCAGACATGATCGCGATTTCGGCTCACAAATTCCACGGCCCAAAGGGTGTCGGCGCGTTGTGGGTGCGCGACGGGGTGGCATTGGAAGAGCAGCAGACCGGTGGCGGGCAGGAGGGTGGCCTGCGTTCCGGCACGCTTAGCCCTGCGCTGGTCGCAGGAATGGGCGCAGCAGCGGAACTGGCGCGCGAACGCATGGCCGAGGATGCGGAGCACGTCGGCCAATTGTGGATCCGCGCACGCGAATTGTTCGATGGGTGGGAGATTAACGGTTCGGTGGACGCGCGCTGGCTGGGCAATCTCAACATCCGCCAGCATGGGCTGGACGTAAACCGGCTGATGTCGGATTGTCGCAACGTCATGTTCTCCGCTGGCAGCGCATGCGCCAGCGGCTCGGGCCGCCCCAGCCACGTGCTGAGGGCCATTGGCCTCAGCGACAAACAGGCGAAAAGCTCCATCCGGCTGGGTTGGGGCCGCTACACCACCATCGAAGAGCTTGAACGGGCGGCAAAGTCCATCAATAACGCCGTCATGGAGCAGGCGAAATGGGGCTGAGAATTACCTTCATCGATCCGCGCGGCACGACGGTAGAGGCCACGAGCGAGCCGGGCGACAGCCTGCTTCGCGCCGGGCAGGCAGCGGGACTGCCACTCGAAGGCACGTGCGAGGGGCAGATGGCGTGTTCCACCTGCCACGTGATCGTCGCGCCCGAATGGTTCGACAGATTGCCGCTCGCCAGCGAGGAAGAGGAAGACATGCTCGATTTCGCCGCAGGCGTACGCCGCACCAGCAGACTATCATGCCAGATCGAACTCAAAGGAGAGCTGGACGGCCTCACGGTCAGCGTACCGGCGCAAAGCGCCGATGCGCGTAAGATGTAAGGCCGCACCCTGTATTGCGCCTATCACCGGGCCGGGAAAAACCCCGCCGTGCGCGAGGCAGGGCGGGGCCTCTATCATCTCGTTTAGTCAGAACCGCGGCGGCTTACAGCCGGGCTGTCCTGCCCGCTCAGGCAGCCTTAGCGGTCCGGCCTAGTCCCAGCGCGTCCTTGAGCGCATCGGTAAATGCCGGGATGTCGTCCGGGTTGCGGCTGGTGATGATCGTCCCGTCGACCGCCACTTCGCGGTCCACGACTTCACCACCGGCGTTGCGCAGATCGGTGCGCAGCGATGGCCAGCTGGTCACGACTTTGCCCGCAATGATGTCGGCTTCGGCCAGCAGCCACGGCGCGTGGCAGATCGCGGCAATCGGCTTGTTCTGGGAATTGAATTCTTGGATAAGGCCGATCACGGTCTCGTTCATGCGCAGCACGTCGGGATTGATCTGTCCGCCCGGCAGCAACAATGCATCAAAGTCATCCACACGAACTTCGTCCACGGTCATATCGACGGCAACGCTGTCGCCCCAATCGCCATCGTCCCAGCCCATGATCTCGCCTTCTTCGAGGCTCGCCACGGAGATCGCAACGCCTGCCTCTTCGAGCAGGGATTTTGGTTTCATCAGCTCCGACTGCTCAAATCCATCGGTCGCGATAATCAGCACGTTTTTCATCTTCAGCTCCTTTTTGTTTGTCTGATAATCCAACGCGAGGGACCGGATCGCGTTCCGCCGTTGCAGGCAGATGGTGGCCCGGCGGCGACGAACGCGATGAGCAACATTCGCGGCATTGTTACCGGCGCGCCATTCCAACATTAATCAGTTTCTAATCAGAAGCGCGTACCAAGACTGCAACCGCAAGCGGAACGATCGTAAGGGTTTTCTGTTCGCGGCCAGATTAAGCGTACATGTGGCGGTGTTGGTCAGTTGGGGAGTGGCTCTTGGCATTCGGACTCATCAGGAAGGGTGGGCGAGGTGCGCAAGACGTTGCGGCAGTCGAAAAATGGGCTGCGCCGCCGCGCTCCTCCAACGTCCTAGACGAGATTGAAGAGGTCGGGATCGGCCTGTTCTGGGCAACCGATGCCAGTGGTGAACTAACCTATCTGTCGAAACAGGCGATCGCCACCCTCGGCGAGGGTGCAGACAAGCTTGTCGGCCGGCCGCTGCTATCGATATTCTCTGACGCGAGCGTCGATGAAAACATGCCCTCGGGCCGTTCCCTGAAACTCAAGCTTCGATCGCATTCGAAGATCGAGGAGCAGATCGTCCAGATCGACCTTAATGGTGGCGATACTGAGGATGGTGCGAAATCTTTCTGGTGGCGCATATCTGCCCGCCCGCTGTTTCGCACACAGGATGATCCGGCATCAGGAAGCGAAAAAGTGTTCCTCGGCTATCGCGGGATTGCTGCGGATATCTCCAGAGACTTTCGCCACCAGCAAAATATCGCGCGTCATTCGCAGTTCGATGAGCTGACCGGCCTCGCCAACCGGCGGCGGTTTAAACACCATTTGTCCGCCATGCTCGCCTCATTCCGGTCATCGGCGCGCAGTTGTGCGCTGCTGATACTCGATCTTGACCGATTCAAACAGATCAATGACACGATGGGCCATCCTGCGGGCGACGAGCTGTTGAAACAGGTTGCCGCGCGGCTGGAGGCAATCGTCAAGGATCGCGGCGAGATCGGGCGACTGGGTGGAGATGAATTCCAGATCCTGCTGCCTGATATGGACGATCGTGACGATCTTGGCGAATTTGCCCGCCGGATAATCCAGATGGTGTCTCAACCCTACACCATAAGCGGTCGCCGGGCCATTATCGGCACTTCGCTGGGGCTCGCTATCGCGCCCTATGACGGGATCGATGAAGAAGAACTGACCAGCGCAGCGGACCTTGCGCTCTATGCCGCAAAGGAAAATGGCAAGGGTCAGTATCGCTTTTACAGCGCGGAACTGAAGAACGAGGCATCGCGCGGCGCGTTGATCGAGGAAGGCCTGCGCGATGCCCTGCTGCGGGGCGAGTTGCGGATTAACTATCAGCCTCTGGTTGATCCCCGCGAACACAGGGTCAAGGGGTTCGAGGCGCTGATGCGGTGGGAGCATCCCGACGAAGGCAACATCTCGCCAGCCCACTTCATTCCCATTGCCGAACAGACCGATCTGATCATTCAGCTGGGCAGCTGGGCTTTGCGACAGGCCTGCATGGATGCCATGCAATGGCCGGGCCATGCACGGATTGCGGTGAACGTATCGGCAAAGCAGTTCATGTCGGCCGATTTTCCCAAGACGGTCGCGTCCGCGCTTGCATCCAGCCAGCTTGCGCCCTCGCGCCTTGAGCTGGAGATAACCGAGAGCGTCTTTGTCGGCGATGCGGCCAGCGTCGACAAGACATTCGCCGCACTCAAGAAACTGGGCGTACGGTTGTCGATGGATGATTTCGGCACGGGCTATTCCTCGCTCGGCTATCTCAAGCGCGCGCCGTTCGACAAGATCAAGATCGACCAGAGCTTTGTGCGCGGCTGCACCGAATCAGGCGATACGAACCCCGCCATCATCACCGCCATCGTTTCGCTGGCAAAGGCGCTCGATATGGAAACCGTGGCCGAAGGGGTGGAGGCGATGGACGAGCTGAAGCTGGTCACGGATCGCGGCGCCGATCTGGTGCAGGGCTATATTTATTCCAGACCGCTACCGCAGGATGAGGTGATGGCCCGCTTGACTGATGGCAATCTGATCTTCAGGCCCGATGGACCCCCGCGCTATCGCTCCGACCGGATGACGGTGTTTCGCAAGACCGGCCTCATCCATGAGGATCATTATTACGATGTCATGCTGCGCAACCTTTCCAGGACCGGTGCGCGGATCGAAGGTCTGGGGGGCGTCGAGAAGGGCGATGAAGTCGTGCTCGATCTTGGCTCGGGCCAGCTTGTGGTAAGCCGGGTGGTCTATTCCAACGAGGGCAGTCAGGGACTGAAGTTCGAAACCCCGCTCATCAGCGACGGATACAGCGGCTTGATGACGCGGCGGCGGGTTTCGCCCTATGCGCTGGCCGAGGCGGGAATGCCGCTGGCCGCGCTGGGCAAGGACGCCTTCCCGATGAAGCAGATGCACACGCGGCCCAGGACGCCGGCGAAATTTGTGCAGTTCCAGCTTGCCAAGGGCAACTGAGCACCGCAGCTCGTCCGACCCGGCAACAGGATAGGTGGCCAGTGCTATGCGGCTTTCGTCCCGCTATTCCCTGTGGAAACGCCCCTCCCGGTGCGACCGCGCACTTGCTAAGCGGGAGGCATGGCTGATCCTGACACCAATGACGATTCCGATCCGTTCGACGCAATTGTCGATGCGCCCTTCGATGCCGCCCTGTCGGAGCGGTATCTGGTCTATGCGCTTTCGACGATCACTGCGCGTTCGCTGCCCGACCTGCGCGATGGGCTGAAGCCGGTTCACCGCCGCCTGTTGTGGACGATGCGCCAGCTGAAGCTTGACCCGTCCAGCACCTTCAAGAAAAGTGCGCGTGTCGTGGGTGAGGTGATCGGCAAATACCACCCGCATGGCGATACGGCTGCCTATGATGCGATGGTGCGGCTGGCACAGGATTTCTCGCTCAGATACCCGCTGGTCGAAGGGCAGGGCAATTTCGGCAATATCGACGGCGATAACGCGGCGGCCTATCGCTATACCGAGGCGCGGCTGACGAAGACCGCAATCCAGCTGATGGAAGGGCTGGATGCGGGCACCGTCGATTTTATCCCGACCTATAACGGCGAAGAGCGCGAGCCCGAATTGATGCCGGGCCTGTTCCCCAATCTGCTGGGCAATGGCGCCAGCGGTATCGCGGTGGGCATGGCGACCAACATTCCCAGCCATAACGTCGCGGAGGTCATTGATGCGACGCTGGAACTGATCGACAACCCGCATGTCGAACATGCGCGGTTGATGGAGCTGGTCCATGGCCCCGACTTTGCCACTGGCGGGCAGGTGATCGACAGTGCGGAGGTAATCTCAAAGGCTTACGAAACCGGGCGCGGCAGTTTTCGCCTGCGCGGCGTATTCGAAGCTCCCGAAGCCGATGCGGCGGACGATCGCGCGGCGGGCATTGAGCGGCTGGGCGGCGGCCAATGGCAGCTGGTCATCTCGCAAATCCCGTATCAGGTGCAAAAGGGCAAACTGATCGAGCAGATCGCGCAGGCGATCAGCGACAGGAAACTCCCGATCCTCGAAGATGTGCGCGATGAAAGCGACGAGGCGATCCGCATTGTGCTGATCCCGCGCAGCCGCAATGTCGACCCAGAGCTGCTGAAAGAAAGTATCTTCAAGCTGACCGACATGGAAATACGGTTCGGCCTCAACATGAACGTGCTTGATGCCACACGCACGCCGATGGTGATGGGGCTTAAGGAACTGCTCGAAAACTGGGTGCGCGCGCAGATCGAGATCCTGCAACGCCGCACGCAGCACCGGCTCGATCAGATTGCCTCCCGGCTGGAACTGGTCGAAGGCTACATCATCGCCTTCCTCAATCTCGACCGGGTTATCGAGATCATCCGGACGCAGGACGAGCCAAAGCCGCTGATGATCGCGGAATTCGGCCTTAATGACAGGCAGGCCGAGGCGATCCTCAACATGCGGCTGCGGTCCTTGCGCAAGCTGGAGGAGATGCAGCTGCGCACGGAAAAAGACGGCCTACTGGCCGAACAGGACGATCTGCAGAAACTGCTCGAAAGCCCGACCCGCCAGCGCACCCGGCTGAAAAAAGACCTGCGCACCCTGCGCAAGGATTATGCCGAGGAAACGAAGATCGGCGCACGCCGCACGCGTATCGAAGAGGCCGCCCCGGCGGTCGAATTCAGCATGGATGCGATGATCGAAAAAGAGCCGGTCACGATCATCCTCAGCCACAAGGGCTGGATCCGCGCGGCCCGAGGCCATGTTCCGCTGGATCAGGAATTCAAGTACAAGGAGGGTGATGCGCTCGCCTATATTCTGCACGCGCAGACGACCGACAAATTGTTGATTGCGGCGGCCAATGGGCGGTTCTTTACGCTGGGTTGCGACAAACTGCCGGGCGCGCGCGGGTTTGGCGAGCCGGTGAGAACAATGATCGACCTCGAAAGCGACACCTCGATTGCGAAGATGATGGTCCACCGCGAAGGCGGGCGACTTCTGCTTGCCTCCAGCATCGGCAAGGGGTTCGTCGCGGAAACGAGCGAATTGCTGGCGGAAACACGCAAAGGGCGCCAGGTCGTGAATCTCAAAGGATCAGCGACCCTGCGCGTCATTCGCGAGATCGCCAACACCCACGATCATATCGCGGCGGTGGGTGACAATCGCAAACTGATCGTGTTCCATTTGCAGGAAATGCCGATCATGGCGCGCGGGCAGGGGGTGCAATTGCAGCGCTATCGCGATGGTGGACTGTCCGATGCAACCACCTTCACGCTGGCTGACGGGCTTAGCTGGCAGATGGGTGGGAGCGGCGAGCGCACGCGGACAGAGAACGAGATCGGGATGTGGAAGGTCGCGCGCGGTGCTGCGGGCCGAATGCCACCAACGGGCTTTCCGAAGGACAACACGTTCGATTGATGTGGGGCCTGTGCACCTGCGCCCGGACCATGAAAAAGCCGCGCAGATCAGATTTGATCCGCGCGGCTTTCAATTGTGCGATTGGTGCTGACTGATTATTCGGACGCGCCACCCGATGTCTGCGCGCTCGCAGCGGCAGTGGCCAGCTGATCGGCGGTGAACAACGCAATCAACGCGCCGCCTGCATCGATGGCGAAGTGCTCTTTCTTGAGCACGACGGGGCCGCTTTCGCCTTCAAGCACGATTGCATCGGCCTCCAGATCGACCTTGGTGAGAGTGCCGGCCGGATTGCCGTTGGCGGTGTTGACTGCGGTGCCCACGACAAGCGCCGCGTCGCGCTTTGTCTCGGCTTCGGCGAGCTGCGCGGCCATCATCCCATCGATCTGCGCCTTGGTGGCGTTGACAGTCCATTTGGCTTCGCGCTCGGCCAGCAAATCGGCAGGCAGCGGCGCCTTATAGGTGCCTGTGTCGACGGTAACGATGCCGTCCGCATTGCTTTGGACGGTGCCGATGGGCGCATCGTCATTGCCGTAAATGGTCGTGCCGACATCCTGCGCGCTTACCGCAAAGGGGGTTGCTGCGAGAGTGGTTGCGAGAAGGGCCATTTTTGCAAATTTCATTGAATTGTCACTCCGTTCATCAGAAACTTCAGGAACGCTGCGGTTTGCCTGATCGAAAAGATCATCCGGTCACCCGAACGTAACCGATACACCAGCCGCAACGCGCGGATGACACGCCAGTGCAATGGGCTTCGTGACCGGGATCAAGCTTTTGCCGAGCCGATCAGCGACGCCCAAACGCCGAGAGGTGCGCGCTTCCTGTAAATGTGTGAAACACACTTTGAGTTCCCTAGCGAAGATTGCCGCAGGGACGCAAGTGGGCTCCACACACGCATAAATGGCGTGCCCTGTCTGAAGTCCGCCTGAACGTGCCGCGCGGCTGGCCTGGCACAGAAAGTCGCATGAAGCCATCGGTTACACGCCGCGCAATTCCTCATCCAGAAGGCATGCAATACGCGCCTCGTCGGGAAAACCTTCTGCAATCCAGCGGCGCTCTACCGCCTGCAATGTGCGTGCAATCTGCGGACCGGCGGCAATACCGCGCGCGACAATCTGCCCACCCTTCAGCGGGAAAGCTGGAGGGATAAATCCGCTCAATTGACCCGCATCTGCGCCCAGCAACAGCAGGCGATCCTGCGCACATGCAACACCCACGCGATAGGCCAGCTCGCGGGGATTGTTCGCGTCGCGTGCCTGCCGCTCCGCTGCGGTGACCAGCCGCACCCGCTGCGCCCGCGACAATCGCAGGCGCGCGGCGCATGTCTCCGCAATGTCGGGCGAGGGCGGCAACAGCGCGGCGAGCCGCCGGATCGGATCGGGCACGATGCCCTGCGCTGCCTCCGCAGCGATCAGCGTCGCCAGCGCCGCGACATGGACCGCGCAGGTTTCCGGCAGGATCACGCCCAGCACTCCCAGCGTGCGCATCCGGGCGATGGTCGTATGGGGATCGGGCAGGCTCAACAATTTGAGCAGTTCATCGGCGATGCGTTCGCGGCTGAGGCCTTTCAGCGTGCTTGCCAGATCGGCACACGCTGCCTCAGCCTCCGGGTCAAGAGCCGCACCGAACCGCGCCTGAAACCGGAAATATCGCAGGATGCGCAAATGATCTTCGGCAATGCGTTCGCGCGCGTCTCCGATGAACCGCACCCGGCGCGCCTCAAGATCGGCGAGCCCGCCGAAATAGTCCGCAATCGCCAGCGTTTCGGGATGAGCATATAGCGCATTGATGGTGAAATCGCGCCGCGCCGCGTCGTCTCGCCATTCGGTCGCATAGGCGATAGTCGCACGCCTGCCATCGGTTGCGACATCGCGGCGCAGCGTGGTGATTTCGACTGGACCATCTTCAAGGATGGCGGTGATTGTCCCGTGATCGATCCCGGTGGGCACGGTGCGGATGCCCGCTTCCCGGCACAGGTCGATAACGCGGTCGGGCAGGTGCAGCGTTGCGCAATCGACATCGCTGACTGCCACGTTCAGCAAGGTATCGCGCACCGCCCCGCCGACCCAGCGGATGTTTTCCACGCCCAGCGTCTGGCCCAGCACGGCAAGGCCTGCGCGCGCGGTCCAGTCTGCTTTGGGTAGTGTGTGTGTCATTTCTGGCCCGTTTCAACGCCCGCTTAATCGGCGAGCCCCGCAACTTCAATCCGCCGCGCCAGATTGAGGATGATCGCCGCCGTCACCCCCCAGATGCGAAAGCCGCCATAGTCCATCTCGTAATACTGGCGCAACGCGCCGCGCCAGTGAACTTCGTTAGCGGTCCAGTTGGCGCGATCAAGCAGCAGGTCGAGCGGTGCCTCGAACCATGCCTCCACTTCCGATGGGCTGGGGACCAGCGGCAGATCGGGCGGGACCACGGCGAGCACAGGCGTCACCACAAACCCGGTGCCGGTATGGTAGATATCGCTGATGCCGATCACTTGCACGGCGGCGGGTGGCAGCGCCAGTTCCTCATCCGCTTCGCGCAGGGCGGCGGCGATGGCATCTTCGCCCGGATCAATCTTGCCACCGGGAAACGCGACTTGGCCGGGGTGATCGCGCATCCCGCGCGGACGCTGGGTCAGCAGGACGCCGGGCTTGGCGCGATCGGTAACCGCCACCAGCACCGCCGCCGGGGTTGCACGGCCATCGGCCAGATGCGCATCGGAGAGCAGGCCGGACACCGCGCGCCCATGGCCCGCTGCATAGCGAGTTGAAAGCTGGTCGAACAATTCTCCCATGCAGCCGTCCTGCGATCAACCTGCCGCGATGAGCGAGAAGATCGCCCCCTGGCTCGTCACCAGCCAATCATCACCGCTGGTCGCCATCGCGATTTCAGCCAGCTGATTATAGGTGGAACGGTTCAGCCGCGCCTCGCACCCGCGCCGCACATGCAGATAGATCGCCGGGGTTTCAGGGTCGCCCGCCGCGCGGATCGGATTGTCCGGCCCGGCGACCACCAGTTCATCAGTGTTGAGGCGGAAAGCAATATCAGTGCCCTTCAACTGGCAATCTGTGGCGATAAAGGCGGCATCGTCCACCTCGATATGCAGCTTTTCAAACGGGCTGAGCAACCAGTGCGCGCCGGTATCGTCGCGCGTCAGCAGGCCGGAAAACGCGCGCACCATTGCCGGGCGGCGGATTACCCCGCCTTCGTGAAACCACGTGCCGTCGGCGGCAATGCGCATATCGCTTTCGCCAATGGTCTGGGGTGCCCAGTGTTCCACCGGCGGTAGTTTCCGCAGCGCGACCTGCTCGGCAATCTGGGTGAGCGTCAGCTCGGCGAGATAGGGGGGAGGTTCATAAGGCATAGGCGATCAACGCGGTGCCAGATTGCCGGGTTCCGGGGAAGAGGGATTGATGCAGTCCGGCAGGATAATTGCGGCGGAGTGGCGTCAATCGCCCCACGGCCCCAGCATGCCCTTGTCCGGCATCGCCGCCAGCGCCGGTCCACGCGCAAGCAGGCGATCCGCCTGATATGGGCCGGGGCAGCGCCAGCCGCCTGTCGCCGCAGCGGAATAGCCCCAGCGCCCGTAGTAACCGGCATCCCCGATCAGCACCTGCGCAAACGGCATTTGACCATCAGCGGCCAGTCGCTGTTCGGCATCCAGCATCGCGGCCATGAGGCCGATGCCAAACCCCTCACCCTGCCGTTCGGGCAGGACTGCGACCGGGCCCACCATCACCAGCGGCACGCTGCGCCCCTCGCCAGTGTTGAGGGCGATCGGCCAGCACTGGATCGTCGCCACCAGCATTTCGTCCGCGTCAATGGCTGCAAAGCTCAATGCGGGCAACCAGTCCATGCCTGCGCGGATACGGTAGGCGATGCGCGCATGGCGATCCGGTCCGAATGCCCGGTCGAGCACTTCCTCGATCATCGCGTCAGGCACAGCGGACAGCGGCACGAGGCTGGCGCTGTTGTCGTTATCGCTGCGTTGCTTTTGCGGGGTGGTGGACATGGCGCGGCGGCTTAAGGGCGGGTGGGGGCGTTGTCACGCAAAAGCCCCGCCTCGCCATCGCAAACGATTGCAATCACATCGTCAGCCGCAGCAGCCGTCCGCCTTTGCCGTCCTCGGCCACCCAGATACTGCCATCCGGCCCTTGCTCGACCGAGCGCAGACGATTGCCAAAGTCATAGCGCGCGAGTTCGGTCGCGCTCTCGCCATCGATACCAACCCGGATCAGCGCCTTCGTAGAAAGGCCGGTGATTATCGCTTGCCCTTTCCATGGGGCAAACATGTCGCCCGAATAAATGATCATGTCGCCCGGCGCGATAACCGGGGTCCAGTATGTCGCGGGTTTGGCAAAGCCATCGTCGGCGGTGTGATCGGGGATCGGATCGCCGTTGTAATTGTCGCCGTAGGACCGCACGGGCCAACCGTAATTCGCTGCCTCTTTAACCAGGTTCAGCTCGTCACCGCCCGCCGGGCCGTGCTCGACTTCCCACAGGCGACCTTGCGCATCCCAGTCCATGCCGAGGATATTGCGGTGGCCATACGACCAGATCTCGCGCGTCACGCCGCCTTCGTCGGCAAACGGATTTCCCGGCGCGGGCGTGCCATCCATGTTGAGACGCACAATGGTGCCCAGAGTGTTTGACCGGTCCTGTGCAGGCGTCTGTTTCTGCCGTTCGCCGCTGGCGATGAAGAGATAGCGTTCGTCGGGCGAGATGGCGATCCGGTGCGAATAGTGCCCGCGTCCTTCAACCTTGGGCGACTGCCGCCAGATAACTTCGAGGCCGTTGATTGAGCAGTCGGAACCATCGCTGCAAGCGATAGTGCCGCGTCCGACCGCCGCGCCGCGTGTGTCTCCCTCACCTGCCTCTACCCAGCTCAGGTAGATTGTGCGGCCAGCGATCATCGTGTCCGCTTCGGAAGGGAGAAACGCGATATCGCCAAGTCCGCCCTGACCACCGAAATCAACCTTCGGAGTGCCTGAAAGTGTGCTGAGATCGCCGGTCTGCGTGTCCATCATTTTGAGCACGCCCGCCTTCTCGGTGACGAAAAGCATATCGGTGCCCGGCGCAAATTCGATTGCCCAAGGCTGGTCGAATTTGCCCATCTCGGTGACGGTGTAAGGGGCAGTCGCTTCGGTGGATTGTGCGCTGTTGGATGCGCTTTCCCCCGTTTGTGCGTTCACGCAGCTTGCGAGTGCGAAGGTGGGGAGGAACAGTGCGGCAAGCATTATGCGCGAGGATTTGGAAAATGTGTTCATGTCAGGGGTAACTCCCGGTTACAAAGACTGTGCCAACCGGCTGGTCATCGGAGTGGACGAAGCCGGGCGCGGGCCGCTGGCCGGGCCGGTCGTGGCCGCCGCCTGCGTGTTGGGGACTGCGATACCTTCAGGATTGAACGATTCCAAGAAATTAACTGCCCGGCGGCGCGCGGTTCTCGAAAAGGCGCTGCGCGATGGCACCCACGCCTTTGCCATCGCGGTGGTGGAGCCCGAGGAGATTGACCGGGTCAACATCTTTCAGGCGACCATGCTGGCGATGACCGCATGTGTCGCTGATTTGTGCGCGCAGCTGGGCCGCGATCCCGATATTGTGCTGATTGACGGCAACCAGACCCCGCACGCTCGCTGCGCGCAATGGCGTTGGGCCGCGCAGGCGATTGTGGGCGGCGACGGGATCGAGCCCGCGATCAGCGCCGCGTCGAT
Source organism: Sphingomonadales bacterium (assembly GCA_038246695.1). GTDB lineage: Bacteria > Pseudomonadota > Alphaproteobacteria > Sphingomonadales > Sphingomonadaceae > Erythrobacter. Next base: position 6,687 of record JBBRVR010000048.1, on the reverse strand, counting down.
CCTCGCGAAGGAATACCGCGACCGCCTGATGATTTCCGCAGCAAAGGATCACCCCCTGTATGGTTGGGACCGCAACAAGGGATATGGAACTGCCGAGCACATGGAGGCGTTGCGCGCGCATGGACCAACTCCCCTGCATCGGCGATCCTTCGCTCCTGTCGCTCAGGCCATTTTGCTATGACGGCACCACTACCCTGGACGCGGGGCTAACATGCTGAACGCCATTCTACTGAGCCTTGCCGGGCTGGTCGGCCTTGCCATTGGCGGCGAACTGCTGGTGCGCGGGGCGGTGGGCATTGCGCAGAAATTGGGCGTGTCAACGCTCGTGACCGGCCTTGTCATCGTCGGCGCGGCGACTTCGATGCCGGAAATGGTGGCGAGCGTTCAGGCCGCGCTCGCCAATTCGCCGCAGATCGCTTGGGGCAATGTGATCGGATCGAACATTGCCAACACACTTCTGATCCTCGGCGTTTCTGCGCTGGTGATGCCGATTGCTCTCACTGGCACCGGGCGGCGCGATGCTGTGGTCGCTCTTGGCGCAACGCTGATGCTGTGGGCGCTCGCGCTGTCGGGATTGGGGGCGCGCTGGATCGGAATTGCGCTGCTGGCGGGAATTGTCGCGTATGTCTTGTGGCGGTACAACCACCCGCGCGCGGTGGAGCTTGAAGAACATGTCGAGGGCGAAAGCGTCAACGGGTTGATCGCGGCGGCACTGTTCATTGGCGGGCTGGTCGTCCTTATCGGTGGCGGTCAGGCGCTGGTTACAGGCGCAATTGCAATCGCAAAGATTTTCTCCGTAAGTGAGACGGTGATCGGCCTGACGGTGGTGGCGGTGGGCACATCGTTGCCCGAACTCGCGGCATCGGTTGCAGCGGCGCTGCGGGGTAAATCAGCGCTGGCGCTTGGCAATGTGGTGGGGTCCAACATCTTCAACATCCTGCTGATCGGCGGGGCCACCATGACCATCGCCCCGCTGCCCATTCCGCAAAGCCTGGCGGGCGGGCAGATGGCGCTGCTGACAGCCTGCACCGCACTGCTGCTGGCGCTGTTGTGGAAGGTAAAGAGCATCGGCCGCCTGATGGGCGCTGTGCTGGTCGCGGTGTTCGCGGGCAATGTGGTGCTGGTGTTCATCTGAGCGAAACCGCGCGGATCGAGTCCTCTGCGCCACACCACCCCATCTGGAGTCCCGCGAAACACAAGGGACTCAACATCTTGTGCCGGTCTCCTTTCGTTCCGCGTTAAGAACGCGCGCGCATACCGTTCGTTAACCATGTTCGCGGCAGAATCCGTCCTTGACGGGGACTCCACGAGGACTCATGCCCTGTGGATAAGTTTGAGCTGGCGTATTTGCGGGGATATGAAGTGGGCGTGATCGAGACAACAAGAGCGGTGGAAACAACCCGCCGGAAAACCGCCGCCGAGGTGGCCATCGAAACCCGTGCGCTGTTGCCCACCGGGCAAATCCTCAGCGGCGATTGCATTGCGGCGATGCGATCCCTGCCCGATAATTCCATCGACTGCGTGTTCGCCGACCCTCCCTACAACCTGCAATTGGGCGGCGATCTCAACCGTCCCGATGGCAGCGAAGTCGACGCGGTGACCGATCACTGGGACCAGTTCGAAAGCTTCCGCGCCTATGACGATTTCACCACAGCATGGATGACCGAGGCGCGCAGGGTGCTGAAACCCGATGGTGCGTTGTGGGTGATCGGCAGCTATCACAACATCTTCCGCGTCGGCACGATCCTGCAGGATCTCGGCTTCTGGGTCCTTAACGATATCATCTGGCGCAAGACCAATCCGATGCCCAATTTCAAGGGCACCCGCTTTACCAACGCGCACGAAACGCTGATCTGGGCGAGTATGGGGGAAAAGGCGCGCTATCATTTTAATTACCGCGCAATGAAGACCTTGAACGACGAACTTCAGATGCGTTCTGACTGGGTCATACCGATCTGTTCGGGTGGCGAGCGGTTGAAGGAAAACGGCAGGAAAGCGCACCCCACGCAAAAGCCCGAGGCGCTGCTGTACCGGGTGCTGCTGGCCACGACCGAGGCGGGCGACGTGGTGCTCGATCCGTTTTTTGGCACGGGGACCACGGGCGCGGTGGCGAAGCGTCTGGGCCGCGAATGGATTGGGTGCGAGCGCGAGGATTTCTACCGTGAGGTCGCGACCAATCGCATCGAAAAGGAACTGCCGCTGGATGAAAGCGCGCTGAAAACGATGCAGAGCAAGAAGTCCGCCCCGCGCGTCGCGTTCGGTGCGCTGGTGGAAAGTGCGCTGATCCCTCCGGGTACGCAGGTGTTCGACAAGAAACGCCGCTGGATCGCAACGGTGCGCGCTGATGGCTCGCTGGAATTGGACGGGCAGACCGGCTCTATCCACGGCCTTGGAAAAGACCTGCAAGGCGCGCCCAGCTGCAATGGCTGGACATTCTGGCACTATGAAAAGGGCGGCGAAGTGCTGCCTGTGGATGCGGCACGGCAGCTATACCTGCTGGCGAATGAGGATTGAATACCGCGCGACGAGCCAAGAGGTGCACATGACCGCTTCCGTCTATCTCCACCCCGTCGGCCTTGCGCTGGGTCCGCAGGTCGAAGCGGGCGCCGCGATCCGGCTGGCAGGTGGCATTGCCTATGCGAACCGCTTTGCGCTGGTGGTGCGCGAGGGTGGCGCAGTTGTCCGGCGGCAAATGTTTGGTGTGCGCGATGCGATGGCGGTTCTTGGCGCGCTCGAAGGCCCGTTGGGGCAGGACGCCGCGCAGCAGTGGGAGAACCTTGCGAAAACTCACGCGCCCCTGCAACTGGGCGCGCGCACGATCCGGCTCGATCAGCCGCAGATCATGGGTATCCTCAATGTAACGCCTGACAGTTTTTCCGATGGCGGCGATTTCTTCGAGAAGCCCGATGCGGGCCGCGCGCACGCTGCCGCCATGCTGGAAGCGGGCGCGGCAATCATCGACATTGGCGGCGAAAGCACGCGCCCCGGTGCGGCCGCGACGTGGGAAGGCGACGAGAACGACCGCGTCCTGCCCGCGATCGAATATTGCGCCGCGATGGGAGCCGCGATCAGCGTGGACACGCGGCGCGCGGGCGTGCTGGAGCCGGCGCTGAAAGCCGGCGCGCACATGGCGAACGATGTCTCCGCGCTGCGTTATGATGATCGCATGACCGGGCTGGTCGCCTCAGCCCGCTGCCCCGTGGTGCTGATGCACGCGCCCGGCACAAGCGACGATCTGCATGAGGGCGGAAATTACAACGACGTCGTCTGCGAGGTGTTCGACTTCCTGAAATCCGCGCGCGCCAGAGCTATTGCGGCGGGCATTGGCGAGGACAACATCGTGCTTGATCCCGGCATCGGCTTCGGCAAAGCGCTGTCCGATAATCTCGCGCTGATGAATGCACTGCCGCTGTTCCATGCGCTGGGCAGTCCGCTGCTGGTCGGGGTCAGCCGCAAACGTATGATCGGTGCGCTTTCGACCGAAGAAGCGGCGGATCAGCGCCTTGGCGGGTCGATTACGCTGATGGTGCGGGCGATGGATGCAGGAGTGCAATTGCTGCGCGTCCACGACGTGCGCGACAGCGTGCAGGCACGCAATGTGTGGCGCGGACTGCGCGATGCGGCGCTCACCGATTTCAGCCAGCTTGAAGCGATGTAGCAGACGGGATTTGCGATACCGTCGCAAAGCCGTCATGCAGCCGCGCCAACAGGCCACAAAACCACGACAGGAGTCCACCACCATGCGCCGTCCCATTCTGCTTGCCCTGACCAGCGCCGCCGCCATGATCAGCGCGGCCCCGCTGATGGCGGATCACCACAAAGAAACCGTCGCGAACGAACCCGCTCCGGTCGCCGTGTCGCTGTCCGCCGATGAAGTGCTCGCGCCCTATTATACGAAACTGCGCGAGAGCATCGACCTGCCGCAAGCGGGCGAGGGGCCGACGCTCGATCCTGCAACCCGGCTCACGCGGATCGCTTTTGGCAGCTGCAATCACCAGTCCGCCAGCCAGCATATCTGGGATCAGGTCGCCAGCGCCAATCCGCAGCTGTTCATGATGATCGGCGACAACATCTATGGCGACAATGCATGGGACGGTGATGCCGAACTGGAAAGCGTGCGCGCGGCCTATGCGCTGCAGGCCTCGCACCCTGAATGGCAGCGCCTGCGCGCCGCCGTGCCGATGCTGGCGACGTGGGACGATCACGATTACGGGCTGAACGATGCGGGCGCAGCCTTCCCGATGCGGCGGTGGTCGGAGACGATGTTCGAGCATTTCTGGGGATCGACCGATGCGGTGCAGTCGCGCCCCGGTGTCTATGACAGCGTAACGTACGGGCCGGCGGGCGAGCGAGTGCAGATCATCCTGCTCGACACGCGGTTTTTCCGCTCCGATCTCAAACGCATGGACTGGAGCCGCGAGCGCCCGCCGCTGGGCGGCTACCTGCCCGATGACAGCCCCGAGGCAACCGTGCTGGGCGCAGCGCAGTGGGAATGGCTGCAAGGCGAGTTGGCAAAGCCTGCGGATCTGCGCATCGTCGTCTCCTCGATCCAGGTTCTGACTGAGGCGCACAATTACGAAAGCTGGGAGAACTTCCCCAAAGAGCGCGAAAAACTGCTCGAGATGATCGGCGCGCGCGCGGACAGCGGCGTGGTGCTGCTTTCAGGTGATCGGCACGCGGCGGGGATCTACAAGATCGACGATGCTCCGGGCGGCGGCACGCTGTGGGAGCTGACCAGCTCGGCGCTCAACCTCGCATTTGGTGATGGCGATATCGATAAGAGCAGCGCGCGCGAGCCCGATCCCAAGCGGACAACGCCGTTCTTCGCGGTGGAGAATTACGGGCTCGTCGATATCGACTGGCGCAAGAAACAGGTCACGATGACGCTGAAGGGCGACACCAGCCAGACCTATGCGGAACAAAGCTTTAAGTGGTGAGGCGGCAGGTGCGGGCGGCGGTATTTACAGAGTAAACCCGCCATCCGACACCAGCACGTGGCCGGTGATGTTCGATCCGGCATCGCTCAGCAGGTAAACGATGTTGCCCGCGATCTCATCCGAAGTCGCGAACCGACCCGAAGGCGTGGTCTTGGCCATCGTCTTGATCGTTGCCTCGCGCCCACGCGTCTTGACCGAGCGGTTGAAGTCATCGCCGGTTTCCCAGATTGCGGTGTCGACCCCTCCCGGCGCGATTGCGTTGACGCGGATATTCTGCGGCGCGCCTTCCAGTGCGGCCATACGCGCCATGTGCGCGACCGCTGCCTTGGCGACGCCATAGGCTCCGGTGCCGGGCACGACTTTTACGCCGGTGGAAGACCCGACGACCACCGCGCTGCCGCCCTTTGCCGCCATCGCGCGCATACTGGCGGAAAGCGTCAGGAACGCCCCGTCAAGGTTCACATCCATCACCCGGCGCCATTGTGCCAAGGTAAGGTCGACGATCGCTCCAAACGATCCGATCCCGGCATTGACGACCGCGTGATCCAGCCCGGCAAGCCGCGGTTCGAGCGTTTTCCACATCGCCTCGTCCGCGACGCTGCCGATGACATGCTCAACCTCGCAAGAGGCGGGCAGATCGAGCGTGTTCAACCCATCGGCAGTGATGTCATTGAGAAACAGCTTTGCCGCGCCGCGCGCAGCCAGTGCCCGCGCGGAAGCCGCGCCAATGCCGGAGCCCGCCCCGGTGACAAGCGCGGTGCGACCTGCGAAATCCTTGATCCCGTCCATGCGGGAAGGGCTAGGCGCTAAGCGAGCAGCGATCAAGCGGCCCCAACTACGCCGCGTTATCAATCCCCAGATCGCTCAGTTTGCGATACAGGGTCGAGCGGCCGATGCCGAGCCGCCGGGCAACCTCCGTCATGCGGCCGCGATAATGGCCGATTGCGAGGCGGATGACATCGGCCTCGATCTCTTCCAGCGGGCGCAGATTGCCGTCTGCGGTGTACAGCATCACGCCCACGCCATCGTGGAAATGCTGCCCACCACCGGTCACCTGCTGTTCGCCCAGCATTTCGGAAAGCTGCGGGAAGCTGTCTTCGGTCAGCGTGTTGCTTTCGCAATAGACTGCCGCACGAAACAGCACCGATTGCAGCTGGCGCACATTGCCCGGCCAATCGTAGGCCGCAAGCAACGCCAGCGCTCCATCGCTGACCGAAAGCGACATCAGGCCCGGCTGTTCACCGATCCGGCTGAGGAAATGCCGGGTCAGGGCGGAGATATCGCCGGTCCTGTCGCGCAAGGGAGGCAGGCTGATGCGGGTGGCGCCCAGCTTTTCTGCAAGCACCGCGTTGAACTGGTCGCCAGCCACCAGCTCTTCGAGCGAATGGTTGCTGCCCGATAGCAACCGCACATCTACGCGAAAGCCGTGCGCTGCACCTACGGGGCGCACGATGCCGGTCGCCAATGCTTCGGCAAGGCGTTCCTGCACCCGCAACGAAATCCGGTCGACCTCATCCAGCAACAGCGTGCCGCCGTCGCAATGCTGCATCGCGCCGATCTGGCGGTCGAAAGCGCCGGCAAACGCGTTGGGCTCGTGCCCGAACAGGACCGATTCGATGGAATTGGGCGCGATGCTGGCGATGTTGATCACGCGCATCGGAGCCTTGGCGCGCGGCGATGCGGCGTGCATCGCGCGCATCAGCATATCCTTGCCGGTGCCGCTTTCCCCTTCTATCAGGGCGTGAGAATG
>JBBRVR010000047.1:0-23014 GCA_038246695.1 Sphingomonadales bacterium | reverse complement strand
GCTCGCTCATCTGGTGCACCAAGACGATGCGCGGGGCGCTAACCGATCCCGGAGGCGATCTCGACAAGCTGAAGGCGGGCGTCGCCAAGGCTGGCGTGACGCTGGAGAAGATCCTGATCACCCATGGGCATCTCGACCATTGCGGGCAGGCCGGGATGCTGGCTGACGAGTTGGGGTTGCCGATCGAAGGACCGCACAAGGATGACCTGTTCTGGATCGAGCAGCTGGATAATGACGGCGCGCGTTACGGGATGGAGGCGAAAAGCTTCACCCCGACCCGCTGGCTGGAACACGGCGACACCGTGACGGTTGGCGAATTGACCCTCGACGTGATCCATTGCCCCGGCCACACGCCTGGCCACGTCGTGTTCGTGCACCAGCCCAGCCGCTTTGCGATCGTGGGCGATGTCTTGTTCCAGGGCTCAATCGGGCGGACGGATTTTCCGCGTGGTAATCATCAGGACCTGATCGACAGCATCACGCAGCGCCTGTGGCCGCTCGGCGAGGACATCACCTTCATCCCCGGCCATGGCCCGACCAGCACGTTCGGTCAGGAACGCAAGACGAACCAGTTCGTGAGCGATTACGCGCTTTCATAAGAGCGCGCCTTGGCCCGACGGGGTTATAGCATTCCCAGCACGATCAGCACTGCTGCCACGGCAAGGCCAAGCTGTGTGAGCAGCGTTACAATGGTGCCGACCATCCGGCCCTTGCCCCACTTGCCGCCGTCCATTCCGAAACCGTGCGCAACGCGGGCGATCAAGTAGGTTGCGGCCACAAACGGCAGCCACGGCGCGCCCTTGCCCGAAAGCTCTATCGCGATGATCAGCACCAGCACAAAACCGGTGTTCTCGACAAAGTTGAGTTGCGCGCGCATCCGCCGCTGCAACGCCTCGTTGCCGCCGTCGCCCACGCTGATGCCGGCGGCCTGCCTGACCGCTCCGATGCGTATCGACAACCAGATGTTCAAAATCGCCGCAGCCGCCGCTGCGGCGAGCGTGACCGGAAGCATGGTCATATAAGTAATCCCCTGATAGACTGTTCTGTACTTGCTAGGGACGGGCTTGCACGCTTGCAACGGCTGAGTTTTCAGGTATAGGCGCGCTCTTTCCGCGATAACCGGCCTGGATCGGCGTGCAAGGAACCTTGCACCGCCCGCGACAGGCACGTATGGGCGGCAACCGAAACACTTGCACCATTCGGTGCAACAACACGTATTTATCCGAGGAATGGTGCCGCCATGGCTGTCCCCAAAAGAAAAGTTTCCCCGCATCGCCGCGGCAATCGCCGCTCGCATGATTCGCTGAAGGTTGAAGCCTTCCACGAATGCAGCAATTGTGGTGAATTGAAGCGTCCGCACAACATGTGCCCGCATTGCAACTATTATAACGGTCGCGAAGTTCTGGTGCCCAAGGGCATCTGATCACAGTTGAGTGAGGAATAGCCGCATGACCTTACCGCGTATCGCCATTGACGCGATGGGCGGTGACGAAGGCGTGCGCGTTATGGTTGAGGGCGCGGCGCTGGCCCGTCGCAAGCATGACGGCTTCAAATTTCTGCTGGTCGGCGATCAGAAGCTTATCGAAGCCGCGCTGGATTCGCATCCCGGCATGCGTAGCGCCTCCGAAATCCTGCATTGCGACGATGTCGTGGGTGGCGATGAATTGCCCAGCAGGGCTATTCGCCGTGCCAAGACCACGTCGATGGGCCTTGCGGTCAATGCCGTGAAAACGGGCGATGCGGGTGCTGCGGTCAGCGCAGGCAATACCGGCGCGCTGATGGCGATGAGCAAGATTGCGCTGCGCACCATGCCTGGCATTGATCGTCCCGCGCTCGCCGCGTTGCTGCCGACGCTGGAAAACCACGATGTGGTGATGCTGGATCTGGGCGCCAACACCGAAGCGGACGCCCGCAACCTGGTGCAATTCGCTGTTATGGGCGCGGCCTATTCGCGGATCGTCAACGGATTTGAACGCCCGCGCGTGCGCCTGCTCAACATCGGCACAGAAGAGATCAAGGGCACAGAGGTGCTGCGCGAGGCAGCGGCGCGGTTGCAGGCAGCCAGCGACGATGCAACGGGCGGCCTTGCCATGCAGTTCGACGGCTTCGTCGAATCCGACAAGATCAATCGCGGCGAGACGCATGTGGTCGTCACCGATGGATTCTCCGGCAATATTGCATTGAAGGCGATTGAGGGATCAGCGCGCTTCGTAACAGACCTGCTGAAGCAGGCGTTTTCCAGTTCGCTCCGGTCCAAGTTCGGATTTCTGGTCTCGCGCCCGGCGACCGAATTGCTGCGCCATCACCTCGATCCGAACAACCACAACGGCGCGGTCTTTCTCGGCCTGAACGGGGTGATCGTGAAGAGCCACGGCAGCGCCAATGCAAATGGTGTAGCCAACGCGGTGGCAGTTACGGCCAGCCTGCTGTCGAACACGCTGACGGAACGGATTGCCCACGATCTGGCACAGCTTGGCGGGGGATGGGGCGGACCTTCCAACGCGCCTTCAAGCGGCCCGGCGGGTGCTGCGAGCGACCAGTCGACGGGCAGCGAGCAGGCTGCGTGATCGCGAAGACACTCGGCGCGAGATTGCTGGGCACCGGCTCTGCCTTGCCAAAGCGGGTAGTCACCAACGCAGAACTTTCCGAACGTGTCGACACCAGCGATCAATGGATCGTGGAGCGAACCGGCATCCGTCAGCGATATATCGCGGGCGAAGGTGAGACGACTGCGACACTGGCGACCGCGGCCGCGCTCGCCGCGCTGGAAGATGCCGGCTGCACCGCTGCCGATATCGACCTGATCGTGCTGGCAACGGCCACCCCCGACAATACCTTTCCGGCAACCGCGACCAAGGTTCAGCATGCGCTGGGCTGCAATGGTGGCATCGCATTCGATGTGGCGGCGGTTTGCTCCGGTTTTCTGTATGCGCTCGCGACGGCCGATTCTCTGCTGCGGACCGGCGCTGCGACGCGCGCGTTGGTGATCGGAGCGGAAACGTTCAGCCGCATTCTCGATTGGGAAGACCGCACGACCTGCGTCCTGTTTGGCGATGGTGCGGGCGCAGTCGTCCTCGAAGCGCGTGATTGCGGTGCGGATGCCGGTGAGCAGACAGACGCCCGCGCCGGTGCAGGGATCATCGCGACAAGGCTTCACGCCGATGGCGCGCAGCACGATCTGCTCTATGTTGATGGCGGTCCGTCGACGACGCAGACGGTTGGCCATGTGCGCATGCGCGGGCCAGAAGTGTTTCGCCATGCGGTTGTGAATTTGGCTGCGGTTCTGAGGGAAGTTATTGAAGATGCTGGCATTACAGTCGAGGAAATCGACTGGGTGGTGCCGCATCAGGCCAACGCGCGCATCTTGGATGCGACCGCACGAAAACTTGGGCTGGATCCGCAAAAGGTGATTGTGACGGTTGATCGCCATGCCAACACCTCTGCCGCGTCGGTGCCGCTGGCGCTTGATGTGGCGCGCCGTGATGGGCGAATCAAGGCAGGCGATCTGGTCATGCTGGAGGCGATGGGCGGCGGCTTCACCTGGGGGGCAAGCCTGATCCGCATGTAGCGGCGCGCGGCTTTCGCGCAGTCGAATGGGCGCAATCAACATCGCGCTTTCGGACTAAGTTGCAGGGATCGCACGAAACCTCTACACCGTGCGCCTCATGGGTCGCGCCAAAGAGGAGTATCGCGCAAATGCGTTCAGTAGGCACACTCACTCGGGCCGATCTGGCTGAGACCATCAATCGAAAAATGGGTCTTAGCCGGTCAGAGTCGCTCGAAATGGTCGAATCTATCCTCGAACATATGTGCGCGGCACTGGCCAAAGGCGAGAATGTGAAGGTTTCGGGCTTTGGCAGTTTTATTCTGCGTGACAAGAACGAGCGGATCGGGCGAAATCCGAAAACCGGGATCGAGGTGCCGATCACGCCCCGCCGAGTAATGACGTTCCGCGCGAGCCAGATACTAAAGGAACGCATCGCCGAGGGCGATTGACCTGTTTTTCAAGGATTTGCTGGACAGATCATGGCTGAATTCGAGGACGGCAAGGACGAAAGCGCGCTGCGCACCATCGGCGAAGTCAGCGAGGCGCTCGCCATTAAGCCGCATGTCTTGCGGTATTGGGAACAGCAATTCTCGCTGCTCAAACCGCTAAAACGCAGCGGTGGACGCCGGTATTACCGCGCCGAAGATGTAGTCGTGGTCAAACACATCAACCGGCTGGTTAACGAGGAAGGCTACACCCTCAAAGGTGCTCAAGCCGTGCTGCGTACGATCGGCAAGGACGGGTCAGACCGCCAAGGCGTTGAACGGCGATCCGGCGAACGGCGCGCGATGGTGGATGAAGGCGAAACGGCAGGGGGCGCCATCAAGGATACACCTGAAGCGTCCGAAGCGGTGGACCATTCCGGCACGATCACCAGGCTCAAGACAATCCGCGCCCGCCTCGCCAAGGCGATTGCCGCCTGACTGACCCTGAACTCCCGGGCGCCGTCCCGGGCTATTCCGCCGCTATCAGCGCCGCTTCGCCAAGGTCCACGCTGACCAGTCGTGACACACCCTTTTCCGCCATCGTCACCCCGAACAGGCGGTGCATCCGGCTCATCGTCACCGCGTTGTGTGTGACGATCAAATAGCGCGTTCTCGTGGTCTGGATCATCGAATCGAGCAGGTCGCAGAACCGTTCGACATTGGCATCGTCCAGCGGTGCATCAACTTCGTCCAGCACGCAGATCGGCGCGGGATTGGTCAGGAACAGGGCAAAGATCAGCGCGGTCGCTGTCAATGCCTGTTCCCCGCCTGAAAGCAGGGAGAGCGACTGCAAACGTTTGCCCGGCGGCTGGGCGTAGATCTCAAGGCCCGCCTCCAGCGGATCATCGCTGTCGACCAGTGCCAGATGCGCCTGCCCGCCCTGAAATAGTCGGGTGAACAGGACGCGGAAATGGCCGTCGACCTCCTCGAACGCTGCCCGCAGACGCTCGCGCCCTTCGCGGTTGAGATTGCCGATGGACCCGCGTAGCCGCGCCACCGCCTCGGTCAGTTCTGCCTGCTCGGCCCCGCTCGCGCCGTGCTCCTGCTCGATCCGCGAAAGCTCGTCCGCCGCCACGAGGTTGACCGGGCCGATGCGTTCACGGCTGGCGGTTAGCCGGTCCAGTTCTCCGGATTCGGCTTGCGCATGGGTTATGTCGTCTTCGCCAAAGCCAAACCGTCCGCACAACAGCGGTGGCGGGCACTGAAACCGCTCGCCCGAAATGCGCGACATTTCTTCTCTACGCGCCTCCTGGCTTTCCGCGCGCGCAACCAGTGTTGCGCGGTCTTCGCGGGCTACCGCGAGCGCTTCGTTGATAATGGAGAGCGCCTGATCGGCTGCGCGCGCCCGGGCTTCGCAGTCCTCCAGCACGCTTTGCGCCTTGGCCATCTCGCCCGTCAGCCGTTCCCGCACCGATTCGCCCTGTTCGATCTCGGCAATCAGCGAGGCAGGCTTGGCTGCGACGATCGCGGTCTCCTCCTCGATCTCCTTAAGCCGCCGCGCGGCCTCCGCTTCGCGCTGGGCGGCCTCGGATGAGCGGGCTATCCAATTGGCGACATCGGCCTGCTGGGCGGCCAGACGCTCGCGCGCTACGGCCAATGACTGATCGTGTGCGGCGAGCTGCGCCATGCCAGCCTGCACCGCAGTGCGCGCAGCATCGTTCCTGGCCTGCGCTGCCTGCAGCGCGGCGCGGCCCGCATTGGGCGCGGGCAGGGCATTGCGGCGGTCTGTGGCGGCGGCCAGTTCATCGCGGGCGCTGGTGAGCTGTTCGCCAAGATCGCCTGCCGCAACGCTCAGTTCCTCCAGCCGCGTGGCGAGGCGTTCCTTAGCCGCTTCGGCGGCGTCGAGCGCCCGCAGCGCGCTGCGCTCGGCTTCGATAGCGCCCGCCAGATCGCGCTCCTGCGCAACCAGATTGATTTGCAGGGCGCTCAATTCCTCGCGGGCGCTGGCTTCCGTTTCGGCGGCAGATTGCGCGGCGCCTTGCAGGCTCGGCAATTGCGTCTCCAGTTCGGCCAGCCGGTTTGCCGCTTCGAGCTGTGCTGCCTCTGCCGCCCCTTCGCCGCGTGCGATAAAGCCATCCCAGCGGCGAAGATGCCCTGCGCGCGTTACCAGCCATTCGCCGGGGCCAAGCGTGCGCGCATCATCGGCATCGACGCAATGCACCAGGGCAAGGCGTGCGCGCAGTTCAGCTGGGCAATCGGTAACATGATCGAGCAGGCTGGCTGCGACGGCTGAGGGCGCATCGCTGCCGGTCCAGTATCGTCCATCCCCAGGCTGGGCAGGTGCGCCGAGCGGCGCCTTCGCATCGCGGCCCAGCACAGCGGCAATCGCGCGTTCGTAGCCCGGAGCAACGCGCACGCGATCGATCGCGGCGGGCAGGCCCTCGCGGCCATGAGCGCGTTTTTCGCGGGCGTCGCGGTCGCGCGCGAGGGCTGAATGCTCGCGCTCGATCCCGGCCAGCTCAGCCTTTGCGCCTGCGAGCGCGGCGGCCGCATCGTCGCGGGCGGTCTGCAACTCGCCCTTGCGCGCCTGATCGGCTTCGAGCCGGGTGCGGCGGCGAGCGACTTCATCGGCTGCGTCGTCCACCGCTGCGCGCGCGGCGATCACCGCGTGCTCCGCATCCTCGCTCCCTTCAAGCTGGGAGCGGGTGGCGGCGATGCGTTCTTCCTCGCGGGTCAGGCGGCCAAGGCGGGTTTGCGCCTGTTCGATGGCGGCTTCGGCAACACGCCATTCCGCCTCTACCCCGGCCTGATCGGCGGTTGCCTTGGCCAGTGCGAGTTCGGCGGTGCGGCTGGCGCGTTCGGTATCCTCACTGCGGCGCGCGATTGCGGGACGGGCGGCTTCCGCCTCACTGAGCGTGACACGCCCTGCCGCCAGATCGCTTTCCAGCTTTGCCAGAGCGCCAGCGGCGTCTGTGGTCAATCGGTCGGCAGCGACGCGGTCTTCTTGAAGCCGGGTGCGTTGCCGGGTAAGATCGGCAAGGCGGGTTTCGGCGGCTTCGAGCTTTTGCGATAGCGTCGCCATACGGTGGCCGTGAGCGCTGGCATCGTCACGGCGATCGGTCAGCTCTTCGCGCGCGGCTGCCAGATCATGCGCAATTGCCGCCTGTTCGCGCTGCGCAGCGTCTGCCGCTGCCTTGGCGCTCGCCACCTTCGCCTCTGCCCCTTCGGCGGCGGCGCGCGCTTCTTTTGCTGCGTGAGCCGCCTCGCGCCAGCGCGCGAACAGCAGGCGGGCCTCGGCGGTGCTGATCTGTTCGGTCAGCTTTGTGTAGCGCTCTGCCTGTTTGGCTTGCCGTCGCAATGTTGCGATTTGTGTATCCAGCCCCGCCATCAGGTCTTCGAGCCGGGCAAGGTTCGCCTCGGTCGATCGCAGCTTGCTTTCGGCATCCTTGCGTCGAACATGCAGCCCTGCGATCCCGGCGGCTTCTTCCAGCATCGCGCGGCGTTCCGTCGGCTTTGCCGAGATCACCTGCGCGATCTTGCCCTGACTCACGAGTGCGGGCGAATGCGCGCCGGTGGCGGCATCAGCAAAGGTCAGCGCGACATCCTTGGCTCGCACATCCAGCCCGTTTACGCGATAGGCGCTGCCCGCGCCGCGTTCGATCCGGCGGGTGACGACCAGTTCCTCGCCCTCATCATCCTCGGCGTGCAACACCACTTCAGCAAAGGCGCGTTCGGGGCGGGTGGAGGTGCCCGCGACGATGACGTCCTCCATCCCGCCAGAGCGCATCGACTTGGCAGAGGTTTCCCCCATGACCCAGCGGATCGCTTCAAGAAGGTTAGATTTGCCGCAGCCATTGGGGCCGACGACGCCCGTCAGGCCGGGCTCGATGCGCAATTCTGCAGGCTCGACAAAGCTCTTGAAACCGCTGAGCTTGAGCCTGCTGATCTGCATGGGCGGGCAGTTTCCCTACGGTTTATCGCGCGCCAGCACGTTGCAACACCGGCTCAAGCTTGTCCCACTGGCCCTCTTCCAGCTTTCTGCCGTTGAGGAAGAAGGTTGGCGTGGCGGAAATTTCCAACTCTTGCGCCTGCTTCGCCGAGGTATCGGCAATGGTTTCGATCTTGGCCGTATCGGCTAGGCAGGTGCGCGCCTGATCCGCGCTGAGGCCGCGGGCCGCAAAGAAATCAATCAGCCCGGCCGCTTCGGCGATTGCGACAAACCGCTGATCGACCGGCAGGTTTCCTGCAGCCTCGTATTGAGCGCCATTTTGTTGCACATTCGCAAAGGTCTCTTCAAGTGAGGCCCACGCTTGATCCGCCAAAGGCAGCATGTTTTCCTTCGCCCCGCAACGGACCAAGGTGGCAATGGAAAGGTCGATTGGATCGCGCACCAGATTGCGTAACTCGAAACTGACGACGCCGGTCGGGATGTAGTTTTCCTTCAGCGACCCAAACCCCGTAGCGGCAAAGTTCGCGCAGGCACCACAGGTGTGAGAAGCGTACTCGACGAGTTTTAGCGGAGCGTCGGGATTGCCCAGCACGTATCCACCTTCAGGAGAGACCGTGACCGTCTCGCCCCAATTGGCGCCCGCCGGTGCTGGGATCGCAGCTATGGGTTCGCCACTGGCGCTGCCTTCGACAGCCTCCGTCTCGCCGCAGGCGGCAAGCGCGAGCGGCGCGGCAAAGGCGAAAATTGCAGCGGAACGCAAACGGGTTTTCATGCGGGCGGGGGTCATGCAAAAATCCTTGAAATCATCTATTCAGGGTTACAGCGATGCCATGAAGCGTAAAGAGCCATTGTGCCACAGGCTGTGCAAAATTGTGCCTGATCTGTGCAGAAAAGGGCGGTTTCGGCGTGCCTTTGACTACTTCTGGTCGCTCTGTGTGCCGTTCTGCTCCGCTTCGTCTGGCCAGAATCGCGCTTGCAGCGCGCCCGAGAGGCCGGGCCAGTCGTGAACATTCGTGAGCAGTTTTCCATCAAGTGCAAAGCTGGGAGTGCTGTTGACGCCAAATTCGGTCGCATCCGCGCGGCCATTGGCAAGCAACGCCTTGGCCGCGGCATCATCAGCAAGGCAGGTGTTGATCTGTGGCATCGTCAACCCGCGCTGGGCCAGCATATCATCGAGGTCCAGCGCCTGTGCTGCATTCATGCGCGCACTGGCATCGCCGCGCGCCCAGATGGCCTGCTGGGTCTTGGGCGCATTCGTCGCCTTGGTCAGCCAATCGTTCTGCGAGTACATGAACATGCGGTGGCGATCCTTGAACCCTGCCGGATCGCCGCATTGCGCCAGCATGGTCACAACCAGATCCAGCCCATTGCGGATGACCGGGCGCACCTCAACATTGACGTGACCGGGGCCGATTGCTGCCAATTCGAGCGTGGGATCGCCTTCGCGTGCGAAGTTAGCACAATGGCCGCAGGTGTAGCTGACGAATTCTATCAGTTGCGCATCCGCCTCCGGCTTGCCCATGCGGTGGCCTCGGTCCGTGCGCTCTACAGTCCCGGTCCACACTTGCGGTTCCAGATTGCCGACAAATTCGGTGTAGCTTTTGTCGAGCGTCTGTGCGGCGACCGGCATGGCCAGCGCAAGCGCGGCCAAACCCGATAGCATGATGGGACGATTAGGTTTCACGATCCGGTTTTGTCCTTTGTCTCTTCGCGGTTTTCCATAGTGCGTGCGAGCGATTCCAGCACCGTACGCAGTTCGGGATCGCCGATATCGCGCAAACTGTCGCCCAATTCCATCGGAATCGGTTTGAGCGAGGGGGGCGGTTTTGCCGCTTTCATCGTCTCGGGCGGCTTAACCACGCCTTGACGCAGCTTGACCCGCGACACCGCATTGTATCCGAAGAAGCGATTGACCCGCGCGATTATCTCCGGCGTCACTTGCTGGATCAGGGGTGCATGGGCCGGCGTAACCACAAGTTGCAGGATGCCCTCGGACTTTTCGCCGGGGGGGAAGCGGATCGCTTCGGGAGCGCAGACGCGGGCGTGCTGCGGCCCGACGATTTCGGGCCAGCGGGTAACGACGGAACTCTGGACGAACCCAAACCGGCGAAAGGCAGTGCGTCCGATTTCTGGCATCAGCTCGCCAATCGGCTTTGCCCCGCCGCCGCGCGGGCGTTCATAGGGTTTGGGCTTTTTCTTGGCGGGTTTTTTGCCAGGCGTCTTGTTGCTCTCGCTTCCCATTTCGCGATCAGCCATGCCATAGCACGGTCGTGACTGCCAGCATCCCCGCCAAGATATCCGACAGCCTGCTTGATTGGTATGATGCCAACGCGCGCGCTCTGCCGTGGCGCAATCCGCCCGGCGTGGCGCCGCCGAACGATGAGGCCTGGCCCTATCGCGTGTGGCTGTCCGAAGTGATGCTGCAACAGACCACGGTCGCCGCCGTGAAACCCTATTTCGAAAAGTTCACACAGGTCTGGCCGACAGTATTCGATCTGGCGCGAGCGAGCGATGAGGATATCATGGCCGCTTGGGCTGGGCTGGGGTACTACTCACGGGCGCGCAATCTCGTGAAATGCGCGCGCGAAATTGTTGCCCGCGGCGGCTTCCCGCAGACCGAGGTGGAATTGCGCAAATTGCCCGGTGTTGGCGCATACACAGCCGCGGCGATCGCCGCGATCGCCTTTGGAGAGCGCGCTGTGGTGGTCGATGCCAATGTCGAGCGGGTCGTGGCGCGGTTATTCGCGATAGAGGAACCGCTTCCCGCCGCACGCAAGGCGATCTGTATGCACGCCGATTCGATTACGCCCGATGCGCGCGCGGGAGACTTTGCGCAGGCGGTGATGGATCTGGGATCGGGTATCTGCACCACCCGGGCGCCGCGCTGCCTGCTATGCCCGCTGCGCAAGGAGTGCAGGGGGTATGCAGCCGGAACGCCCGAGCGCTTGCCCGTCAAGCCTGCGAAGAAAAACAAACCGGAACGCACCGGCACCGCGTTCTGGATCGAGCGCGGGAAGGGCGACAAAGCTGAAGTCTGGCTGGTTCAGCGCGAGGGCACTGGAATGCTTGGCGGAATGCGCGCCTTGCCCGATGACGGCTGGAACGCGCGCGCCGATGGCGAGGGCTCCCCCCCTATAGCTGGCGGATGGGAGCCGATGGGGGTGGTGCGTCACACCTTCACCCACGCTCATTTGACGCTGAAAGTGGACCGGCTTTCGACCGTGATCGAACCCGAGGGGCCGGGCCAGTGGTGGCCGATCAGCGAGATCGAGTCGGCTGGCCTGCCAACCCTGTTTGCCAAGGCTGCGCGGCTGGCTGTGGCGCGACTTGATCCGTAACCTGTCAGGCGATCCCGCCGAAGATGGAGAGGCGTAACACGATTAGGACAAATACCAGAATGTTGAAATTGCGACCGCTGTCCTTCGATGAGAGCGATCCCACCAGAATGCCGATAAACGCCAGCGGCAGCAGCAGCCACAACAGGATCCCCACCACCGGGATCAGCAGCGGAATACCGAGGACGAAGCACACGAGGCCGATCAGCCATGAAAGCAGGTTAAGCATGTGTATTACATACCTATAACACCCGTCCAATTCAAGAGCCGTCGTTTGATCCAGTCTAAGCTATTCGCCGCATTTGACCCTCGCCGCGTTCTGCCCCAAACAGCGCGCAAATCCTTTGGGAGAATCTGATCCATGGCTTTCCGCGAATTCGACACCCCTTTTCAATGCGCCGACATATCGCGCCGGTCGCTGTTTCGCACCGGCGGTTATCTGGCGGCTGGAGCGGCGGTGGCCACTCTGCCGTTCGGACGGCGGGTGCTGGCGCACGATGTCAGCGAGGCGTGGCCCGCTGTTTCCGCCATGGCGAATAAATTCATCAGCGAAAAGAAGGTGGCGAACATGCTCCTCACCTTCGGCTGGCGGCAGGAGGATATGGCGCACACTGTCGGCGGAGGTACGCTGTCGCTGAATGGCGCGACCGAGGTGGACGTGGATTCGCTCTATCGCATCTATTCGATGTCCAAGCCGATCACCGGTATGGCGACCATGATGCTGATCGACGAGGGCAAGCTGGGCCTCGACATGCCGTTGTATGAAGTGCTGCCCGCTTACAAGGATATGCAAGTGCTGGTGGATCCCGAGGGACCGCTGGACAACACAGTCCCGGCAAACCAGCCGATCACCATCCGCCACCTGCTGACGCATACGGCGGGCCTCGGTTACTTGATCACCAGCAAGGGGCCGCTGCTCGAGGCCTATATCGAAAACGGTCTGACCGGCGGGCGGGTCAGCCGGTTCCCGATTCCCGGCGTGCCCAATCCCAAGTCTGCGCCCAGCCTTGAAGTTTGGGCGGACCGGCTTGCCACGCTGCCGCTGATGTATCAGCCCGCGACCAAGTGGAGCTATTCGGCGAGTATCGACCTTCTGGGCCGAGTGATCGAAGTCGCTTCGGGCATGGGGTTCGAGGCATTTCTCAAGGAAAAACTGTTCGGCCCGTGCGGGATGAACAGCACTTTCATGACCGTCCCGGCGAGCGAGAAAGCGCGCCTGACCGACAATTATGGCGTGCTGGGCGGGAATGTCCTGCCGCTTGATCCGGCGTCGAACTCGATCTTTCTCGATGAGCCTTCGGTGCCTTCGGGTGGGGGCGGGCTGGTTTCGAGCCCCAGAGATTACGACCGCTTCCTGCGAATGCTGCTGGGCTATGGGATGCTCGATGGAACGCGCGTGATGGGCGAGCTGGCAGTGCGCGTCGGAGTTTCGAACCTGCTTCCGAAAACGGTCGATCTGACCGGTTCGTGGATGGTCGGGCAAGGCCACGGCGCGGGCGGCCGCTCGATCAATGATACGTTCGGCTGGGGCGGCGCGGCGGGCACGCTGGGTGCGGTTGATTATGGCCTGAAGCTGCGAACGGGGCTGTTCACGCAGTATATGCCGGCCGATATTTACCCGGTGCGCGACGAATTCCTGGCGGCGGTCGAATCCGATCTGAAAACCATGAAGGGCGGCTGAGCTCAGCACATGCTGACCACGGCCACCGCTCCCATAGCCTTTGGTGGCTCTCCGATAGATCGCGCCGACAATATCCGTGTCGATCCCGAAGCCCTGGCTGCGCAGATGAACTGGCGGGCGAGGGTCCTGCTGCTTGATGGGTTGTTGCCGCAGATTGACGATCAAGGTGGCCTTGTATGGGGTACGCTGGCGGATGTGGGTGAGGACACAGAGCTGGTGTTTCTGGGCCTGCTGGATGGCAAGGCGTGCTTTGCGCCTGTGCCCGAGGCTGGCTCCGCCGCGCCCGCCATGCCGCGCGCGTGGCAGGTAATGCAATTGCTCGCTCCTGCCGATCTGGCCATTTACGGCGGGGCGAAATCGCTGGTCGACTGGCATGCGCGCCACCGTTTCTGTGCGCAATGCGGCGCCCAGACAAAGCTGACCAAGGGCGGGTGGCAACGCAATTGCGATAGTTGTAGCGCGCAGCATTTCCCGCGCACCGATCCGGTCACGATCATGCTGGTCGAACACGAGGCCGATGGCGAAAAGCGCCTGTTGCTGGGCCGCCAGCCGCGCTTCCCCCCGCGCATGTATTCCGCGCTCGCCGGATTTGTGGAGCCCAGTGAAACTATCGAGGAAGCGGTCGCGCGCGAGATCTGGGAAGAGGCGGGCGTGCAAGTTCGCGATGTGCGCTATCTGGCAAGCCAACCGTGGCCATTTCCCAGCCAGCTGATGATCGGCTGCACGTCCATCACCGACAATCCCGAGCTTACCATTGACCGGACAGAGCTGGACGATGCGCGCTGGTTCACTCGCGCCGAACTCGAGGACGCGCGCGCCGCCGGTGAAGACGGTAACGACCAGCTGATTTTCCCGCGCCCGTTCGCGATTGCGCATCACCTGCTGACATGGTGGCTGGACCAATGACGAACCAGACACCGGATCGTTTGACGATCGACATTTATTCCGATGTGATGTGCCCGTGGTGCGCGATCGGGTATGGCCAGTTGACCAAGGCGCTCGATGAACTGGGCTGCGAAATCGAAGCCGAAGTGCGCTGGCGCCCGTTCGAACTCAATCCCGATATGCCACCCGAAGGCGAGGAACAGGAAGCGCATCTGGCGCGCAAATATGGCCGCTCCGCCGAAGAGGGCGCAGCGGTGCGCGGGCAGATGCGGGCCATCGCCGATGCGGCAGGAGTGTCGCTGGCCTATGAGGGTGACGATGGGGGTGATCCGCCACCCGCCATGATGTGGAACACGCGCGAGTGCCACAAATTGCTGACCTTCGCGCTCGAACAAGCTGGACCGCAGGTGCAGACGCAGCTGAAGCTTGCCTTGTTCAAAGCGCATTTCAACCATCGCAGGCCGCTGAACGACCGAGAGACGTTGCTGGATATCGCGGCAGATGCCGGTCTACAGCGCGAAGCTGCCAAGGCCGCGCTGGACGATGCCGCACTGGATGCGCGCGTCCTTGCTGAAGAACGACAGGCGTGGGATCTTAACATTACCGGCGTGCCTGCGATGATCGTCAACGACAAATTCCTTATTCCCGGCGCGCAGGCGCCTGAGGTCTATGTTAACGCGCTGCGCCGCGTGGCCGACAAATCGCGCGGTGCCACACCGGCACGCAACCATCCCTGACCCGTCCGAGAGGCCCATGAAAAGCATTCTGATCGCCATTTTCGTTAGCGCCTTTGCGCTCGGCTTCGCGTTTCTTGCAGGCGGCAACAGCGTAGCGCTGATGGGCGTGTCGGCGTTCTTTGTGTGCGCCATCATCGCGCTTGCGGTGAACTGGCTGGCGTTTATCCCGGCGGCGGCGGCGCAATCTGACAAGTACTACGATACCGTGGGCGCGCTCACCTATCTTACCGTCACTGCGGTTGCCTGCGTGGCCGCCTGGCCGCTCGATCCGCGCGCGATGGTGATCGCGGCGATGGTCGCGATCTGGTGCATCCGGCTCGGCTCGTTCCTGTACATCCGTATCCACGCGGCGGGCGGCAGCGATTCCCGGTTCGAGAAGATCAAGACCAAGCCAAGCCGCTTTCTGGTCGCGTGGACGGTGCAGGCGCTGTGGGTCATCCTGACCGCCTCCGCCGCGCTGGCCGCAATCACCTCCAAGACGCGCGTTCCGGTCGATATCTTCTTCTGGATCGGCGCGGCTGTCTGGGCTGTCGGGATCACCATCGAAACAACGGCCGATGCCCAGAAAAAGGCGTTCAAGGACGATCCCGCTAACAAGGGTGATTTCATCGATGTTGGCCTGTGGAAATGGTCGCGCCACCCCAATTATTTTGGCGAGATCACCTTGTGGACCGGCATCCTGATCATGGCCATCCCGGTGTTGTCCGGCTGGAGCTGGCTGGTGGTTATTTCGCCGCTGTTCGTGACGTTGCTGCTGACCAAGATCAGCGGCATCAATCTGCAAAACAAGCAGGCAGAGGAACGCTGGGGCGACGATCCGGAATACCAGAAATACCGCAAGAACACTCCCGCGCTGATTCCGATGCCACCCTCCTAGGGCCGCCGCAGAATTGATCGCGGGAGGATCAGAGCAACCCGGCGAAGGCGCGCTCTATTTCCTGTACCGCATCGCTTTCGTAACACTTCCCGTGCGACAGAATGATCCGCTCCGGGGCCAAAGCGATCATCGCGCGCACGCCGGAGGCAAAGGCATCGCGGTGAGGTCTTGCTCCTAGGCTTACATCGATCGAAGTCCCGCCAATCGGTCCAGTGGCGCCGCTCACCCTCAACAATAACCTCACGAACGGGTTCAAAATACGCTCCCGCTCGAAATTCTGCATCAGGTCAGTCACGATCAACGTGCAC
The DNA here is from genome assembly GCA_038246695.1 of Sphingomonadales bacterium. Classification (GTDB taxonomy): domain Bacteria; phylum Pseudomonadota; class Alphaproteobacteria; order Sphingomonadales; family Sphingomonadaceae; genus Erythrobacter. The sequence goes on along the minus strand of JBBRVR010000047.1, from coordinate 7,270 downwards.
AATGCGTGATGGAAGAAGACAGTCTCGGCAAATTCTCCCATATCGACATAGATATGGTCGATCTCACCAGACCAACCGGCCACGAGTTCTGGATCGAGACTGACGCTGCTTGCGAAACCGGGTTGCGCCCTGAGCAGGGGGGAGGCGTAGATTTGGGCATCGGGATAGCGCTCAGCCCATACCGCAACATGCACGTAGTGGTGGGCATTGGGCGCCACCAAGGCTGTGACCGGGCCGAGCGCGTCAAGCTGCTTTGCGAGCGCACGTGAATGGGCAACGGGCGAATGCAGCCAAAGCGATCCGTCGGCGGTTCGGATCACCGTCATCCGCGTTGGGCATGGGATGGTGAGGCCTGCAAACCGGTAATCGACCTCTGGCCCATCGACGGTCCAGATGTCTTTGGCCCACGGCTTCAGCGCGAGTTGCGGTTCATAGGGAAGATAGGCTGGCCCATTTCCCACCCTAGATCAGCCCCAGCCGCTCCAGCTTGCCCGCCAGTTTACCCGGCAATGGATCGCCTATGTCCTCGCCCTCTGCCACATCCTTGGGCGCATTCTCTTCCTTGAGATAACGCCAGCCCTGATGTGCGCGCTTGCGTTGCTGGTGGACGCGGACGAGCTCTGGCTTAAGGCTGATGTTCCAGCGCCCATCCTCGGTCTCGGAAAAGCCGAGGATCTCGGAACGGGCCACCAGTGCATGGTTCAAAATCCAATAGAGCGAACCGCCCACCATTTCGGCATGGCGGGTGGGACGATTGCGGGTCGTCAGCGCGATGCTGCTTCGGCCCGAATACCAACCGGCAAGGTCTTCGTAGCTTTTCGCGCCGAACGCGATCTTGGTCATGTTAAGGGGCATGGGTAGAAGATGGCGGCAGGTAGGGGGCGGCTCAACCCCCCACCATCACATAGCCACAAGACCGCTCGCAACCGCGAGGCCGAGGAATGCGAAAAAGCCCATCGAATCAGTAATCATCGTCACAAACACGCTGGAGGCGACCGCCGGATCCTGATCCAGCCGCTCGAATATCACCGGCACCAGCACGCCCGCAAGGCCCGCCACCGCTATGTTGATCATCATCGCCAGCGCAATCACAGCGCCCAGCGTGGGTTGGTAAAGTGCGCCCACTGCGAACCCGATCAGCACCGCTACAGTTGCTCCGTTCAGCACCGCAACCCGCAATTCGCGCCACACGATCTTCCAGGTGTTTGCGCGCGTCAGCTGATTGGTGGCGATCGCGCGCACCGCCACCGCCATCGTCTGCGTGCCCGCATTGCCGCCGATGCTGGCGACGATCGGCATCAGCACCGCCAGCGCCACCAGCGCCTCAATCGCGGCGCCGAAAAACGCGATAATGGCGGAGGCCACGACTGCCGTGCCCATGTTGGCGATCAGCCAGCGCACACGGCTGGAATATGCCTCGCGAATGGGTTCGTTGATGTCGCCATCGCCCGCGCCCGACAAGAGCAACGCATCCTCGCCCGCTTCCTCGGAGATGATGTGGACGATATCGTCGACCGTCATCTGCCCGACCAGCCGCCCGCTTTCATCCACGACGGCGGCAGAGATCAGCGCATATTTCTGGAACATCAGCGCCACCTCTTCCTGATCCATCGTCACCGGGATCAGCGTCTGGTCGCGCTTCATTACATCGGTCAGTTTGATCTGGCGCGGGGAGGTGAGAATCCAGTTGAGCGCGCAGGTGCCGACGGGGTGGTGGCGTTCGTCTATCACGAAAACTTCGTGGAAATCGTGTTCCAGATCGCCTTCGATCCGCAGATAGTCGATCAGACCGCCGACCGTCATGTGTTCGGGCACCGCCATCACGTGGCGGCTCATCAGTCGCCCGGCGGTCTCCTCGGGATAGGCGAGCGCGCTGGAGACAGCGGCACGCGTCTCAGGTTCCAGTTCCGCGATGATGGCGCGCTGATCGTCTTCATCAAGGTCTTCGAGCAGTTGGACCGCATCGTCGGTTTCAAGCTGTTCGGTGATCGCGGCAACCACGCCGGGGGCAAGCGCCTCCATCATGTCTTCGCGCACGTGATCGTTCAGTTCCGCGACCACATCGGATGTCATCAGATCGGTGATGGCGGCGGCGAAGGTCGCGCGCTCAACCTTGCCAAACAGTTCGATCAGGTCGGCAATGTCGGCGGGGTGGAGTGGCTCGACCAGGTCATAGACCGCGCCTTTATCGCCCGCGTCCAGCGCCTCGCGCACTTTGGTCACAAAACGCGGTTTGAGCCGGTTTTCCTCATCGTGGCGTTCATCGTCGACCCGGTCATCCGGGCGCACTTCCTCGATCGGCTTTTCCGCCGTCAGCAATTCGTCGTCACGGGTGGGATCCTGCGCCATCGAGGCGGGTGTAGCCCGCGCCGCATCAAAAGCAAGCGGGTGACAGCCGCGCGTGAATCATTATAGGGCAGGTAAAACAACAGGAGATTTGACAATGGCCGATACACTGACCTTCACGCTCGACACCGGAGACGGGGAGGGCAAGGATGTCGTGATCAAACTGCGTCCCGATCTGGCCCCCGGCCATGTCGAGCGCATCAAAGAGCTGGCGAGCGAGGGGTTTTACGATGGCGTGGGGTTTCACCGCGTGATCCCCGGTTTCATGGCGCAGGGCGGCGATCCGACCGGTACCGGCATGGGTGGCAGCGACCGCGCCGATCTGAAGGCCGAGTTCAACGCCGAACCGCACGTTGAAGGCACGTGTTCGATGGCGCGCTCGCAAATGCCCGATAGCGCCAACAGCCAGTTCTTCATCTGCTTTGACGATGCGCATTTCCTTGATGGGCAATACACCGTCTGGGGCCAGGTCGAGAGCGGCATGGAGCATGTCCACGCATTGCCCAAAGGCGAACCGCCAAAGGCACCGGGCAAGATCTTGAAGGCGACCGTGGGTTAAGACATTCAGGGAATATGGTGACGCTCCGATCAATCTTGCTGGCGCTTGGTGCCTTGCTGTTGACCGGTTGCGTCACCTATCCCGATATTTCGCAATCGCACAGCCCTTGCCGGACCGAACCCGGCGGGTGGTGTCGTTTTGTGCGCGATGCGGCGGTGGAGGCGTATCCCTATGCCATCGCCGCGACCAACGCATATATCGGGGACAATGATTTGTTCCGCGATCCCGGCCCCGTCCTTAAACGGCTGGAGCGCCTGCCGATCGCCCCAGAGGACAGCGCCAAGGGCTTTGGCTACCAGATTTTCGCGCAATATGCTCCGGGCTCTCAGGGTGATCCCAATCGCAAGCCAATCGCCCGCATCCTCGCATTTCGCGGCACCGATTTCGACGGCTTCAGTGATATATTTTACGGCACATTGCGCAGCGACCAGATCGAAATTGCGGTCCGGTACTTCGACGCTGAACGGGCGCGCTGGGACGATGATCTGCAATGGATCGTCACCGGTCATTCGCTGGGCGGGGCGCTCGCCACTGAAATCTCGATCCGGTATCCTGAAGTGCGCGCATATATGTTCAACACCTCGCCGTTTTACGAAGGTGAACCACTGGCCAATGATGTGCGGCGCACGGTCTTTAACGAGCGCGGGGAGATATTGCGGCGATTTGCGCGGTTCGATGCCGCCCCGGCGGCGGATGTGATCACATTGAATTGCGGACCTCAACTGGGGTCGTTGACCAAGCACAAGATCAGGCCGCTGGCCAATTGCATCACTTGGATCGCCGCCTACGCAAACGCCGATGCGTTGACGGTGGTGAGAGCCAACGCGGTGCCCAAGCCGATGGTCGAATGCGGAGAGGTCGGCAAGCCGCATCCCGGCACCGATTATCGCCCAGTCGGGCCTTGCGTCCATCAGGTCCGCCGACCCAAGGGCACGGACGCTGATTGAACCTTACGCCGCTTCAAGCTAGACGCGCAGCTTCCATGAAACCTGACACACTGCCACGCACTGCTCCGAACGAGCGCCCCAGGACCTACAGGGTCAAAAGCTTCGGCTGCCAGATGAACGTCTATGATGGCGAGCGTATGGGCGAGCTGCTCGATGCGCAGGGACTTGCGGCTGCGGCCGATGGGGAGGACGCCGATCTGGTCGTGCTCAACACCTGCCACATCCGCGAAAAGGCGGCGGAAAAGATCTATTCCGACATCGGTCGCCTGACCAAGGGCAAGACGCAGGAAACAGCGCCGATGATCGCGGTCGCAGGTTGCGTCGCCCAGGCTGAGGGTGAGGAGATCATGGCCCGCGCGCCTGCCGTCAGCATCGTGGTCGGCCCGCAGGCGTATCACCGCCTGCCGCAGATGCTGGACCGGGCTATCGCCGGAGAGCGCGCGACCGATACCGACATGCCGGCCATTGCCAAGTTCGATAGCCTACCCGCCCGGTCCAAACGATCACCCACCGCGTTCCTGACTGTGCAGGAAGGGTGCGACAAGTTCTGCACTTACTGCGTTGTCCCTTACACGCGCGGCGCAGAAATATCGCGGCCTTATAGTGACTTGATTGCAGAGGCTCACAAACTGGTAGAGGCCGGAGCGCGCGAGATCACTCTGCTGGGCCAGAACGTCAACGCCTGGACAGGCGAGGATGCCAAGGGCCGCCGTGCAGGGCTGGGCGAGTTGATCCACCACCTCGCCACAATCGACGGGCTAGAGCGGCTGCGCTACACCACCAGCCACCCCAATGACATGGACGATGCCCTGATCGAGGCGCACGGATCGTGTGAAAAACTGATGCCCTTTCTCCATCTGCCGGTGCAGTCGGGCAATGACCGGGTGCTGAAAGCGATGAACCGCGCGCATACGGCGGAAAGCTATTTGCGGCTGCTCGAACGGTTCCGCGCCGTGCGCCCGGATATCGCTCTTAGCGGGGATTTCATCGTCGGTTTTCCGGGCGAGACCGAGGCCGAGTTCGAGGACACGCTGAGCCTGATCGACGAAGTGCGCTATGCGCAGGCCTACAGCTTCAAATACTCACCGCGCCCCGGCACGCCTGCCGCCACGATGGCCGAACAGATCGCGCCAGAGGTGATGGACGACCGGCTTCAGCGCCTGCAAACGCACCTTAGACGCGACCAACAGGCCTTTAACGAGGCTTCAGTCGGCAAAACCTGCTCCGTTCTGGTCGAACGCAAGGGCAAGTATCCCGGCCAGTGGCTCGGCAAATCGCCGTGGCTGCAAAGCGTCTGGTTCGAAGGCAATTATGCGCTTGGCGATATGGTCGAGGTGACGCTGGGTGAAGCGGGGCAGAATTCCCTCGCAGGTTTGGTTGCAGCGCCCGCCGTCTGACAGCGGCAAGTAATGCTCTTGAGTGGGGCTGCAATCGTTGCAGCCGTGTGACTTTCCACCGTCCATTCACTGCCCGCCGCTTGCTTTGCGCAGCGAGCGTCCTACCTTTCCGACTCGACGGATATTGGCACACGCAAAGGATAGTATGGGCCGCAGACCAACACGCAGGAATGATAGGGCGAATGATCCGGTGATCTCGCCTGATCCCACTCCAACCCGCGACGTGCGGCGCGCCAAGGCGGAAATCACGTTCGAGAACCAGTCACTGCTGGGTCCTCTGTTTGGACAGTTCGATGCCAATCTTGTGCAGGTCGAGAATCGGCTGGGCGTATTCATTCATGCGCGCGGCGATCAGATCGTTATCGAAGGGCCACAGGATCCGGTTGCGCGCGCGCGTGAGACCTTGAAGACGATGTATGACCGGCTTGCCATGGGGCAGGAACTGGACGCTGGCGCGATCGAATCGCTGATTGCGATGTCCAACGAACCAACGCTTGAAGGGATCGTCACTTCGGACAGGCACCAGCCGCCGATCATGATCCGCACCCGGCGCAAGACGATCGTGCCGCGCAGCGTCGCGCAGATCAGCTACATGCGCAGTCTGGCGCGCGACGATATCATCTTTGCGCTTGGCCCGGCGGGGACCGGCAAGACGTATATCGCGGTCGCGCAGGCGGTCAGCCAGCTTATCAGCGGTAGTGTGCAGCGCCTGATCCTGTCGCGCCCGGCGGTGGAGGCGGGGGAAAAGCTTGGCTTTCTGCCCGGCGATATGAAGGACAAGGTCGATCCCTACCTGCGGCCGCTCTACGATGCTCTCAACGATTGTATGCCGCCCGAACAGGTCGAGCGGCGCATTGCCAGCGGCGAGATCGAAATCGCGCCGATTGCGTTCATGCGCGGTCGCACGCTGGCGGACAGTTTCATCATCCTCGATGAAGCGCAGAACACCACTCGCGAACAGATGAAGATGTTCCTCACCCGGTTTGGCCAGAACAGCCGGATGGTGGTGTGCGGCGATCCGCGTCAGGTCGATATTCCGGGCGGCGACAGGATGAGCGGGCTGACCGATGCTGTCACGAAACTTGAAGGCGTCGAAGGGTTCGGCACGATCCGCTTCACCGCCGCCGACGTGGTCCGCCACCCGATCGTGGGCCGCATCGTCGAGGCTTATGAGGGCGAGGGGACGTAGTCAGATTTGACGTTGGATCTTCCGAAATCGGGAAGGCAGCTATCTGGGCTTTTCAGACAAAAGCGGACAGTCTGCAAGCGACCCAATTGCGGACACAGTGACGCGGCGGGCGGGCACACAGCCTTCCGATATGCGAGCATAGCTATTCTACGCGACGAAATTCATTTGTTGCGATCTCTGGCTTGCCGTTCTCCCCAAGCCAAACGATGTTCTCCAACATGGTATTTCCATTGGGGCTGACGATGTAGGTGCGAGTGGAGCGCGGAGCCCCTTCTTTATAGAAAGCGACGACCATCACGGTTGGACGCGGCACTCTGACGGCAAGACTGTCAACGTTAGGATAGCCTGTTCCAGGTGCTAGCGTCCCGTCTAGCGGATATGTGGCGGTGGCATCGATCTTGCCGCCTTCACGGCCGACGATAGCAACATCCGTACTCCACCTTCCGTTACCGGCGTCGCTGTAGGTGATTGTCACACTCTTTGGCCGCGCCTCGGGGGGAATCTCCGAATGTTCTAGGTCAATGGCCCAGCGACCCAGCAAAGGCGTTCCGGCATTTGCTGCCACTCCAGAAGAAGGAATCAGCGCGAAAATAAGTCCGGCCAACACTGCGCGTCAGAGGAAGGTCATTGCACTCTCCAAAGCAATTAAACTAGAGTAGTTATAACACTATATCGTGCTCGCCTCAATGTCCGCTTCCCACCCAATTCCCGCCGTTCGGTCGCCAAACTCAATCTCCTAGTAGCCGCCATTGGATGTCAGCCATTCATCCCACCATTTCTGGTCGAGGCACTCCGCACTGAGGCACTGAGCATCATCAAGCTTAATTTCGGC
>JBBRVR010000046.1:0-23247 GCA_038246695.1 Sphingomonadales bacterium | reverse complement strand
CGCGCGACGTATCGCTCCACCGCTTGCTCAACGGTGGGAATGCCCAGCGCGGGCAGGTCCAGCCCCATCAGGCCCGCGCGCCCATCGGCGGGCTGAAACCAGTTGAGCATCAGGTAACTGAAATCCGCAATTGGATCGCCCAGCGTCGACAGCTCCCAATCGAGCACCGCGATCACGCGGTTTTTCTCGTGCGCAAAGATCACATTGTCGAGCCGGTAATCGCCATGAACCACACTGGACCCGTGCTGCGGCGGGATCGTTTGGGGCAGCCATTCGATCAGCCGCTCCATCTGCGGCATGTGCCCGGTTTCGGAAAGCTTGTACTGTTTTGACCAGCGCGCGATCTGGCGGGCGCAATAATCGGTCGGCTTGCCATAATCGCCCAGCCCGATGGCGCCGGGCTGATTGAGGTGCAGGTCGGCAATGGTGTCGATCAGCGCGTGGTAGATTTCGCGGCGCTGATCCGGCTCCATCCCCGGCAGCGCGCCGTTCCAAAGCGACCGGCCATCAGCCATGCTCATCACGAAGAACATCGAACCGATCACCTCGGGATCTTCGCACAGACCGTACGTTTTGGGCACGGGAAAGCCGGTGGGATACAGCCCGGTCATCGCAGCATATTCGCGATCGACCGCGTGCGCGGAGGGCAGCAGCTTGCCAAACGGTTGGCGGCGCAGGACGTAATTCGCCCTCGGTGTTTCAATCTTGTAGGTCGGGTTGGATTGGCCGCCCTTGAACTTGGTGTAGCTGATCGGGCCGGCAAACCCCTCGACATTGGCTTCGAACCACGCGGTCAACGCGACCATGTCCAGTTTGTCCTTGTCGGTCACTTCGACGGTGCCGACCATTTCCTTGTCGAAATCAATATTCATCGAAATCAATATCCATCAATCGAACACCACCACGCTGCGCGCAGAATGGCCCGCGCGCAATTTGTCAAAACCGGCATTCACATCTTCGAGCGAGATGCGCTCGGCAATGATCGTGTCCAGATCGAGCAGGCCGCGCAGGTAGAAATCGACCAGCCGCGGAAGGTCTACCGGGAAGTGGTTCATGCCCATAATCGCGCCCATCAGCTTCTTTCCGCCCAGCAGGTCCATCGCGCCAAGCCCGACCTTGCAATCGAGCGGCATCATGCCGAGCACCACTGCGGTACCGCCGCGTTTCAGCGAAGCCACGGCGAGATCGGCGGAGGCCTGTCGACCGACAGCTTCGATCCCCCAATCGACCCCGCCGCCCGATATCGCGATGATCTGCTTTGCCGCATCATCTGCCATCGCGTCCACCGTGTGGGTTGCGCCCAGTGTTTTAGCCAGCGCGCGCTTTTCGGGGAGGGGATCGACCGCGATTACCTTGCCTGCGCCAGCAATGCGCGCGGCATTGACCGTCGCCAGCCCCACACCGCCGCAGCCGATCACGGCCACGGTTTCGCCCGGTGTCACCTTGCACGCGTTGAAGATTGTGCCAGCGCCCGTTGTTACCGCACAGCCAAGGATCGCCGCGCGGTCGAACGGCATATCCTTGTCGATCGCGACGCAGGCGTTTTCGTGGATCAGCATTTGCTCGGAAAGCGCAGACAGGTTGAGCATCTGATTGACCGGCGATCCATCGGCGCGGGTCATGCGCGGGTCCGCCCCCTTGGGCCGGCGCGTATCCCCGCCCAGACACAACGCCATCCGCCCCGTCACGCAGAATTCGCAATGACCGCAAAACGCGCTGAGGCACGAGACGACGTGATCGCCCGGCTTGACCGTGGTGACTTGCGAACCAACCGCGCGGACAATTCCCGCCGCCTCGTGCCCCGGAATGCAGGGCAGGGCGTGCGGATAGGCTCCATCGATGAAATGCAGGTCCGAATGGCACAGGCCGCAGGCCTTGGTGTCGATCAGAACCTCATGCGCGGCGGGGTCGGAATATTCGACCTCGCCGATGACCAGACCTTCGCCCGGTGTTTCCAAAATGGCTGCTTTTGCCAATTTTTATCTCCTCCGCTCCCCATGCTAAGGGGGCCGCGCGGCCTAAGCCAGCCTCGCACTTAATGGTCGCGGCGGGATGGGCCTCCTGACCGAGTGGCCCATGCCCGCCACCGACCCCTCCCGTAATCGGGAAGGGAGTTGCTGTTAGCGTGCCACGCCCATGTCGCCGGAGCTCATGCCGCCATCGTTGGCGGGCGAGCCGACACCGCCGCGAAGGGCATTGGCGCTGGGGCCTGCTTCGGGGGCGTGCTTGCTGATTTCCATCCGCGAGATTGAACGCGCGTGAACTTCGTCGGGACCATCGGCCAGACGCAGCGTGCGCTGATGCGCGTAAGCCTGGGCAAGACCGTAGTCGTCGGACACGCCGCCGCCGCCATGCGCCTGAATGGCATCGTCGATGATCCGCAGCGCCATGTTGGGGGCCTGCACCTTGATCATGGCGATTTCCTGCTTGGCCGCCTTGTTGCCGACCTTGTCCATCAAATCAGCCGCTTTGAGGCACAGCAGACGGGTCATGTCGATATCGATGCGAGCGCGCGCAATGCGTTCTTCCCACACCGAATGCTTGTAGATCGGCTTGCCGAAGGCCTCGCGTTCCTGCAGCCGCTTGCACATCTTTTCCAGCGCTTCCTCAGCGACGCCGATGGTGCGCATGCAGTGGTGGATGCGGCCCGGCCCGAGGCGCCCTTGCGCGATTTCAAAACCGCGCCCTTCGCCCAGCAACATGTTGGTTGCCGGGATGCGCACATCCTTCAGCTCGATTTCCATATGACCGTGCGGTGCATCGTCATAGCCGAAAACCGGCAGGTGACGCAGGATGTTTACGCCTGGCGCATCGAGGTCCATCAGAACCATGCTCTGCTGTGCGTGACGCTGCGCACTGGTATCGGTCTTGCCCATGACAATCGCGACCTTGCAACGCGGATCGCCCGCGCCCGAAGACCACCATTTGCGCCCGTTGACCACGTATTCGTCACCATCACGTTCGATCCGCGTTTCGATGTTGGTGGCATCGGAACTTGCTGTGAACGGTTCCGTCATCAGGAAGGCGGAACGGATTTCGCCCTTCATCAGTGGGCCGAGATATTTGTCTTTCTGTTCGCGCGTCCCATAACGGTGGAACACTTCCATGTTACCGGTATCGGGCGCGGAGCAGTTGAACACCTCGCTCGCCCAGCCAATGCGGCCCATCTCTTCCGCGCACAGCGCGTATTCGAGATTGGTGAGGCCCGGCCCGTCAAATTCGAACGTATCATCGACGTGATGATGGCTATCATTGCGCGGCGGCATGAACAGGTTCCAGATGCCCGCTTCCTTGGCGAGCGCCTTCTTGTCCTCGATCACCTGGATGATTTTCCAGCGATCACCTTCGGCGTCCTGCGCCTTGTAGGTGGCCATATTGGGGCGCACTTCCTTTTCTATGAAGTCGCGCACGCGGCCGGCCCAATAGGCCTGACGTTCTGTCGGTTGGAAATCCATGGGGGTGATCCTCTCTCGTTCGATTTGGTTCGATTCTGAAACCTAGATTGGCAGAGCGCGGTGCTTGCGCCAACCACTGTTTTATCAATCCGGCGTGTCTATGGTGCAAGCGATTGTGCATCCGGGTCGGCGCGTGCGGCGTCGTCAATCGGGTTTGCAGGTGCGATTTCATGATCCCCTGGCCTGCGCTGCGCCAGCCGCCTCAAGCGGTCGTCATGCTCTTTGCGGCTGATCGGGAACCTGCCGAGCCAATAGGCCGCGATCCCCGCCAGAACGATGGTAGCAGCGCCGAAATAGAGGATGATGGTACTGATCACGTCTTGCGGCACAGTGCCTGGCGACGCATCGGTCTTGAGTTGCGAAGCCGAGATGATGAGGCCGGTGGCAAAAATGCCCGCCCCCGTGGCGCATTTCTGGATCAGCCAGTTGCCCGAATAAAACGCACCCTCTGCCCGGCGATGGGTGCGTTCCTCGAACGCCTCGACAATCTCGGCAATCATGGAAGTGGCGGAAATCATCATTACCACGCCCAGCGTGTTACCGAACAACAGGAATGCAAACAGGCCCAGCGTGGATGCGGTCGTGCCGACTTCGGGCCAGAACCCGGTCAACAGCAACACATAAGGGAACAAGCCTATCGTGACGCTGCCGAGCGCTCCGATCATTGCGCTTTTGGCCTTGCCCAGATGCGTGTGCATCGGACCTACGATAAAGAACATCAGAACGACCGAAAGGAATAGGCACAGCGCATAACCCAGCAGGCCCGTCAGCCACTCCGGCCCGCCAGCGATCATCGGCCTGTCGAGCAGCCACACAAACACATTGAGGTAATTGGAGATGGAGAAAGTCATCCCCTGACTCACATAAGCAGCCAAGGCGCCCGCAGCGAAGATGAGGAAGCTCTTTTCGGAAAACGCCTCGGCAATCTCGGAAAACGCCGCCTTGATCGAAAACGGAGGTGGCCTCGTCGCTGGAAGTTTCGCGACCAGATTATGCTGACCGGCGGCAGACCCGATGACCGACAGCGCGATCAGTGCGGCTCCGAAAATGCCGTATGCGGGATATCCGTCGGGTTTCAGTAGTCCATCGGAACCGGGCATGAAGACCGTATAGGCCAGCACCATCATCGTCAGTCCGCCCAGCCAGCCCGAAAGATACCGGAACCGGAACAGCGTGGTGCGCTCGTCATAATCCTGCGTGATTTCCGGCACGAGGCTGATCGAGGGCACCTCGCACGCCGACAGCAGCATTCTCACCGCAATCGCAAGGCCCAGCAGGCCCAAGAAGCTGGGCGCATCGCCGCTAGGCGGCGACCACAGCATGATCCACACGATGGCGAGCGGGATTGGTGCCGCATACAGCCACGGCAACCGTCTGCCCCAGCGTGTGTAAGTCCGGTCCGAAAGGTTGCCGATGATCGGATCGACCACCGCATCCACCAGCAGCGCGATCAGCAATGCTGCGCTGACCAGCGCCGCGTCCATTCCCAGAACCTGATTGTAATAGATCAGCAGAAAAAACGAGAACCCGATGTCCTTGACGCCGAACGCGACCGCGCCAAATCCGTGGATCAGCTTCAGCTTGAACGGCAGCGGCTGTGCATCAGGGGTCACACGCAAAGCGCAAGTCCGTGACGCGCCAGCTGGCTCCGATTTTCCGCGAATCCCGCCAATTTTTCCTCCTGACCCTTCGTCTTCAGCCTAGGCCGCGCACACTTCGCGTCAATGCCTGTTGCAGGTGACGTTACGGCATGGGAGGAGTAGGGGGTGAACACAGCGTTGCTGTCAAATCGGCGCTTGCCCCGGTACGACGAACTCCCATAACGTAAGCGTCAAGTGGGAGCCAATTGAGAGAGGAGTCGGCACAATGTCCGATCTGGAAACATTCCGCAGCGAGACACGCAGCTGGCTGGAGGCGAACTGCCCGGCAGAGATGCGCGAGCCCGTGCGCGACGAGGATGATATTTACTGGGGCGGACGCCGCGCCACCTTCAAGAACGATGCGCAAAAAGCATGGTTCGAGGCGTGCGTTGAAAAGGGCTACACCGTGCCCGCATGGCCCAAGGAGTATGGCGGCGCAGGCCTTTCTGCCGCCGAAGCCAAGGTGCTGCGGCAGGAAATCGGCCGCATCAATGCGCGCCCGCCGCTGTCCAGCTTTGGGATCTGGATGCTCGGCCCGGCGCTGTTGAAATTCGGTACCGAAGCGCAGAAAAAGCGTTTTCTTGGCGAGGTCGCGCGCGGCGAAATTCGCTGGTGCCAGGGCTATTCCGAACCGGGCTCAGGCAGCGACCTCGTCAGCTTGCAGACCTATGGCGAAGACGCTGGCGATCACTTTGTGGTCAACGGTCAGAAGGTGTGGACCTCCTATGCCGATCAAGCCGACTGGATTTTCTGCCTGGTGCGCACGGACAAGACGAACAAGTATCAGGGCATCACCTTCATGCTGTTCGACATGGAAACCGAAGGCTGCACGACCAAGCCGATCAAGTTGATCAGCGGCAACTCGCCGTTTTGCGAAACTTTCTTCGACAACGTGAAAGTGCCCAAATCCTATGGCGAGGACATCCCTGCGCAGGTCGGGGAAATCAATCGCGGCTGGGATGTGGCAAAGTATCTGTTGGGCCACGAACGCGAGATGATTTCGGGTGCCGACGGCGGCGACCGGACCAGCGCCATTGGCTCTGCGATGAAGCGCGCTGCAGCCAAGACCGGCGACGAAATCGATCCGGTTCTGCGCGCAGAGCTGGCGATGTTCGATGTCGATGCGCTGGCGTACGGCGCAATGGGCGAGAAATTCCTCGATGAGATCAAGGTCGGCAAGGCACACCCTGCGCAGCCGAACATGATGAAATACGCGGGCACCGAGCTTAACAAGCGCCGCCACGAACTGATGATGTCGGTCGGCGGTTCGCGCAGCCTCGAATGGGAAAGCGAGGGAACCGGCGGCGGAAAGCCTTCGCGAAATTGGCTGCGGACCAAGGCGAACTCGATCGAGGGCGGCACCAGCGAGGTCATGCTCAACGTGATTTCCAAGCGCATCCTCGAGCTGCCGGGATCGTAAGCGACATTCTCCCCTTCCTCAACGAAGGAGGGGGTTCGGGAGAGACAATTCAAATGCCCCTGTATCACGACGACGATCAAACCATGCTGGCCGACACTGCCAGCAGCTTCATGGCCGAAGAAGGCAGCATCGCAAAACAGCTGCGCCACTGGCGCGACCGCGATTGCAAGGACGGATTTGGCCATGCCTTGTGGAAGCAGATGGCGGAAATGGGCTTCAGCGGAATGCTGGTGGACGAAGCGGACGGCGGGCTGGGCATGGGCCATGTCGAGGCAGGCATCGTGCTCGAGGAGATTGGCCGCAACCTCACGCCCTCGCCATTCCTCACATCATCCGTGCTGGCAACGACCGCGCTGAAGCATGGGTCCAGCGATCTCAAAAGCCGGTATCTGCCGGGCCTCATCGAAGGTGAAAGCGTGTTCGCCGTCGCGGTGGACGAAACCGCCAAACACCGTCCGGGCCGGATCGGCGCGAAGGCGGAAAAATCGGGCAACGGGTTCCGCCTGACCGGGACCAAGAGCTTTGTCATCCAAGGCGCAAGTGCGGACATGATCGTGGTCGCCGCGCGCACCAGCGGATCGGACGAGGACGCCGACGGCATCACGCTGTTCGCTGTCCCCAAGGACGCGGCCAACATGAGCCACGATCCCGTGCGCCTCGTCGACAGTTCGGTCGCCAGCCACATGACGTTCGACGGGGTTGAACTGGATGGCGGGGCCGTGATCGGCGAAGTCGATGGCGGGCGCGAGGTTCTCAATGCCATGCTGACAGCGGGCCGCATCGGCGCCGCGGCAGAAGGCGTCGGCGTGGCGCGTGGGGCGATGGACCTCACCATCGACTATCTAAAGCAGCGCAAGCAATTCGGTACGCTGATCGGCGAGTTCCAGGCGCTGCAACACCGCGCCAGCCATCTCTATTCCGAGGTCGAGATCGCCCGCGCCGCCGTGTTCAAGGCGCAGCAATTGCTCGATGCGGGCGCAGACAGCGCCGAACTGATGAGCTCGGTTGCCAAGGCCAAGGTCGCCAGAACCGCGCGGCTTGCCGTGCAGGAAGGCGTGCAGATGCACGGCGGGATCGGCATGACCGACGAATACGATATCGGCCTGTATATGAAGCGGGACCGCGCATTGTCTGAATTTCTGGGCGATGCCTATTTTCACGCCAACCGCGTGGCCGAACTGAGCGGATACTGAGGGAAAAATGATGGATATTCAATCACTCTTTGGTCTTACTGGCCGCATTGCCCTCGTCACTGGCGGCAGCCGCGGGATCGGCAAAATGTTCGTCGAAGGGCTGCTCGCGGCCGGATGCGCGCGGGTCTATATCTCGGCGCGCAAGGTTGAGCAGATGAACGAGACGATTGCCGAATTCGGCGCGGATCGCGTCATCGGCATCCCCGCCGATCTCAGCCAGATGGACGGGATGCAGGCGCTCGCCGATGAAATGGCCGAGCGTGAGGAAAAGCTCGATATCCTCATCAACAATGCGGGCGCTGCGTGGGGGCAGCCCTATCTCGAATTCAACGAGGCCGGGTGGCACCGCACGATGGACCTGAACGTCAAAACCCCGTTTTTCCTCACGCAGAAATTGCACAATCTGCTGGTCGCGGGCGGAAAATCGGGCCACCCGGCCAAGGTCATCCATGTTTCCTCCATCGACGGGCAGCGGATCAACCCTTGGGAAACATACGCCTATCAGGCATCCAAGGCGGCAGTGATCCAGCTGACCCGGCGCATGGCCGCGCGGCTGATCCAGGACAACATCATCGTCACCTCCATCGCGCCGGGAGCCTTCGCCAGCGAGATGAACAAGGCGGCGAAGAACGCGCCCGACGCCAGCGCCGCGATGATCCCGGCAAAGCGCATCGGCGAGCCAGAGGACATGGCCGCCGCCGCGATCTATCTGTGCAGCCGCGCAGGCGATTACATCGTGGGCGACACGATTACCGTCGATGGCGGTATCGTCAACGCATCGCTGCCTGGCATGTTCAACGATCCGGCGGGCTGAGTGGGCGCGCCTTGAAGGTTACGCAAAGGCCGTCGGAGCGATCCGGCGACCTTTTTTCGATGCCGGGCGAAGTTGACACAATTGACAGTGTGTCGGGCGATAATAATCCGCGTAACTATCGGTTAACTAGGTAGAAACTGAGCGTTTTGCGAAGTTGACACTTTGCAGAATTTTTTCGCGCGCGCGTCCGCACGCGGGCATTCTGATGGCTGGTCGACGATGTGAAAGATCGGGGCAAAAGAGCAGGAGGCGGAATCATAGCTGGGCGTCGAACTGTAGGAAATGCCGGACTGTCGCTCATCCATCACCCCGGCTACTGCTTTCCTCACCCCACCGCAGGCACCCTCCAGAGCAATCAAGAACAATGGTCATCCGCCCCGTACTCCGGTCAGCGCCGGGATGACCGAATTTGGGTGGATTGCGGAAGGTCTGCTTTTGGGCGCCGAGTAGACATTGCAGACATTGGCCTGGTGAGGCTAACTTATTGATTTCGGGGAGGCTATGCTGCGTTCGGAAAAGATTTCTTTGCTATCAATCGCTCAAACACTGCAATCAGATCTGCGGTTAAATAAGGTTTCTTGAGCATTGGCCGGTCGTCAAGGTCGCTGCGATCACCGTGGTCGCCATTTCCGGTCGAGAACGCAAACGGGATGCCGCGTTCCATCAATTTGTCGGCAACCGGGTAGCTTTTGTCTCCGCCAAGGTTGATGTCTATTATCGCCGCATCGAAGCTGTGTTGACCAATCAGCGAGAGCGCCCCGGCAACGCTGCCGGCGGCAGAGACGGCAGAGCATCCAAGATCCTCAAGCGTCATCTCGAGATTCATCAGGACGAGCATTTCATCTTCTACAAGAAGTATCCGCCGGCCAGATAGCAACCCGGTCATTTGGCAAACTCCGCTGAGATTGGGATGCTGATTGTGCAGACGACGCCGTCGGTCAGATAGTCGAGCGTCACCTGGCCGCCAAGTTCGTGCGCTATTCCGCGCTCAAGGACCCAGGATCCGAACCCTTTTCCTGTCGGCGGTGTTACCTTCGGCCCATCGCGCTCCGACCATCGAATAACAACTCGGCTTCCAGTTTCTTCCGCGCAAACCGTCCAGTCTATCCGAATTGTGCCCGCTTCGTTCGAGAAGGCGCCATATTTGACCGCGTTGGTGGCAAGCTCATGAAATGCAATCGCCAGTGCCAGCGTAGTCCTCGGTGATAAGTGAACATTCTCGCCTACGATTGTAAAACGCTCGGCGTGGCCGGCGACCACTTCGAATGGATGCAGAGCAGTGTCGACCAGGTCGTGAAGTCCCGCGCCTTCCCAATTGCTGCTGGTGAGCAGGTCGTGGGACCGTGACAAGGCCAAAATACGCGACTCGATTGCCTGCCGGATCGCGGCTGGCTCGGCTGGATGGCGCAGTGCCTGGGTGACGATTGACTGGACCGTTGCCAGAGTGTTTTTCACCCGGTGATTAAGCTCGTCGATCAGCATCTTGCACTGCGCATTGTCTTGCTGATGCTTGGTTTGATCGACGAGCGAAACGAATTGCTGAACGACCGTGCCGTCCTCTTTGCAAACCGGACTGACGAACAGCGTTGCCCAGAATTCGCTACCATCCTTGCGCTTGTAATGAATCTCAGGATCGCTGTCGCACTCACCACGAAACGCTGAATCGACAATCTGCATGGTTTTTGCGTCGACACCCGCCGCGAGCAATGACTGAAAGCTCTTGGCGAGCAACTCTTCGCGCGCATACCCCGTAAGCGTCAGAAATGCGTCGTTTGCGAAAATAATGGGGTGACCAGGTTCCTCGTCAGTGAACACCATCGGCATACGGGTCTTTTCAGCGGCCACGACAAAGGGCCCGAGGTCGCGGCGGAACGCATCGACCTCTGCTTCGCCCTCTTTTTGCTCGTCCGATTTTGCCGTTACATCTGCCATCGTTGTCCTACGGGTAGCATACGCCCCTGTTCCTAATATCCCTAGGATTATCTGGTCCCAGAAAACCGAAGTCACTGTCCTGTATCCCGTATATGGACCAGCCATTACTTGCGGAGGCGCGAACGATTCTTGAAATGGGGCAAGATAAATCGAGTGTGGTAATTTATCCCGCGACGGAACCGATTGGCTCGCTGATGCATTATTACTATTATGGCCAAAAGCGGGCTTTCGCTAACGGAGGCCATATGGCAGTTTCTTCACCTACCCTAGATCGACTTACCGCCCTTAACAGCTTCGGGACCGACCCTGGTTCGCTCCGCGCTGATACCTACATCCCCAAGAATTTCCCAAAGAACGGTCCGCTTGTCGTTGTCCTGCATGGTAGCACCCAGTCGGCGGACAGCTACGATACCGGATCAGGCTGGTCTGCTCTTGCAGATGAATGCGGTGTAGCGCTCCTGTTTCCGGGGCAACGCAGGGCCAACAACCCGATTGGCAGCTTCAACTGGTTCAAGACTGGCGACAGCCACCGAGGTGGGGGTGAACCGCTCTCAATTCGTCAGATGATCGCACGGGTCATCGATGACCATGCCATCGACCCCTCGCGCGTTTTCATTACGGGACTGTCCTCGGGCGGTGCCATGACTTCTGTCATGCTGGCGACATATCCGGAGGTGTTCGCGGGAGGCGCGATTATCGCAGGGCTTCCCTACCGCAGCGCCCGCACCATGCTGCAAGCGATCTTTCGCATGAAGGGGTATGGGGGCCCGTCAGACCGCAAGCTCGACGCGCTTGTGCGCGGAGCCTCGAAATTCACCGGTCGCTGGCCGACCATCTCGGTCTGGCATGGCGGCCGCGATACGACTGTCGACAGTTCCAACGCCGGTTCCATCGTCCGGCAGTGGCAGAAAATCCATAAAGCCGAAGGACCGCCGATACGAATCGAGAATGTCGATGGCTTCCCCCGGCAGGTTTGGTGCGATTCAAGCGGTCGGGAGGTTATCGAGGAATACATTATCGAAAGAATGGGCCACGGCACTCCAATCAGCGCTGCGGGAAACGAGGGTCTCGGGAAAGAGGGTAAATATATGCTGGAAGTCGGCATTTCCTCGACCCGCCATATAGCGGGTTTCTGGAATCTAACGCCTTAGGGGATTCTGGCCCCGAGTGCTCCACTTGGATATCGTTCCCCCCGAACGCCCGCAAACGAGTAGATACCAACCGCGCAGCCGCGATCTACCCCATCAATTCCCGCACAAACGGGATCAGTCCCGTCTGCCGCGTGCGGCGCATCCGTTCGGCGTCGAGTATCTCGCGCACCCGGTCAAAGCATTCCTCGATATCATCGTTGATCACGACGTAATCGTATTCGGCCCAGTGGCTGATTTCAGCGCGGGCGCGTTCCATGCGATCGTCGATTACGTCGCTGCTGTCCTGCGCGCGCGATTCGAGGCGGCGGCGCAGTTCATCGAGGCTGGGGGGCAGGATGAACACGCTGACCACGTCCTGCTGATCCTTTTGGTAGAGCTGCTGTGTGCCCTGCCAATCGATATCGAACAGGAAATCGCTCCCCTCTTTCAAGGCGTTGCGGATCGCGCCCTTGGGCGTGCCGTATCGGTTGCCGAACACTTCTGCCCATTCGTAGAAGTCGTCCTCTTCGACCATGCGGTCAAATTCGGCGTTGGAGACAAAGTGATAGTCCACCCCGTCCCCCTCGCCCGGACGCGGCGGGCGGGTGGTCGCGGAAACCGAAAGCTCAATCGACGGATCAGCCTCCAGCAGCTTGCGCGACAAGGTGGTCTTGCCCGCGCCCGATGGGGAAGACAGGATAAACAGCAGCCCGCGCCGTTTCAATGTGCTGGTCTGCATCGGCTTGCGCGGGGGTGATGGCGCGGTGGGTTCGGTGTGTTCGAGGTGTTCGTCCATGCACCCCGTTGCGACAGCAGCGGCGGCAAATCAAGACCCGGCCGCGCGCGGGCGGGCGATCAGCAACCGGTTCAGGTTTTGGTCTCGCCCGATCCCTTGCCAGCATCTCTCGCCGCGGTGGGGCGAGCCTTGCCTCGCACGGTGACGCCTTTTGCGAGACGTTTCTGACGGGCCGTTCCGCGATCATACAGCGTTTTGAGGATCAATCCTCCGCCAACCACGCCCAGGCCGAGCGGTGACCGGGTGGCGATCTTGCTCATGCCGTAAAGACTGAGAGTTTTCAGCAGCGTCCGGCCATCCAGCAATTGATCGGCCTCTTCATCGATTTCGACGCTGGCCCTGGCCACGCGCTTTTCCACACGCTTGCGAAACAGGGTGGAAGCGCTGCGCACGATGATATCGGTGATAATCAGATTGGTCGAAGCCTTGGGACTGGGAAAGAGCGAGGGTGGCCTCGCGTCTTGCACAGCGCCATCCTTGAGTATCTTGCGCTTCACGCGATCTGTTCGGGTTCGTGCCATGCTGATCGTGCGACGATACATCGTTGATCGCGATATTGCCAGCGATTTGGCTTGATGCGGGTTCAGAGCAGCGCGGCTGCGTGGTTATTTCTTGCGCCCGAAATCGACAGTCACGACGTTCGACCCCGACCCGTCATCGTCACCTGTTCCAGACCCGCTCTCTGCACCGACGGCACCGTCATTTTCGGCTTCGTCGTGCGTTTCGGGTTCCATGTCGGTCGCCGCCGCCTGGAATTGCAGCCCGAAATCGACCGCCGGATCGACGAATGCAGTAATGGCGGCAAACGGAATGTCGAGCTTTGCCGGGATCTGGTTGAACGACAAGCCAACGCCGAACCCGTCTTCGCGCACTTCGAGCTCCCAGAACTTGTTCTGGAGCACGATCGTCATCTCATCGGGGAAGCGTTCGCGCAGGTGAGTCGGGATGGAGACGCCGGGCGCACCCGTCTTGAACGTGATGTAGAAATGATGCGTGCCGGGCAATTCTCCGCCGCCGCTCTCGATTTCGCCGAGCACGCGACCGACAACGGCGCGCAGCGCTTCTTGAACGATCTCGTCATACGGGATCAGGCTGTCGGGTGTATTATCGCTCATAACGGCCCCGTCGTGACGAGGCGAGCTGGTCTGGTCAAGCCTTTCGTGCAGGGAAATGTAACTCAATCCGCAAGCATTCGCAGACAGGTTTTGAAGCCTGCGACTGCATGAGCGCCACTTGCGTGTTGGGCTCGCGCGATTATAGCGCAGGGCATGGCTCACACTCCTGCTTCTGATGGTCCGGCGCGCACCGGATCGGTATCCCGCTCCACCGCGGAGACCAAAATCGCCATCGCCGTCAATCTCGACGGGACGGGCGCGTACGACGTGTCGACCGGGATCGGGTTCCTCGATCACATGGTCGAACAGTTTGCCAAACACTCGCTGATCGACGTGGAAATGAAGATCGAGGGCGATCTGCATGTCGATCAGCACCACACGACCGAGGACAGCGCGATCGCGCTGGGGCAGGCGCTCGGCGACGCGCTGGGCAACAAGGCGGGGATCGCGCGATACGGATCGGCGTACTCTCCGATGGACGAAACGCTGAGCCGGGTGGCGCTGGACATTTCTGGGCGGCCGTTTCTGGTGTGGAACGCAAAGTTCACTCAGGAAAAGCTTGGCGAATGGGACACCGAACTGATCGAGCACTGGTTCCACTCGGTCGCGCAAAGCGCCGGGCTGACGCTGCACATCGAGCTGCTGTATGGCTCCAACAATCACCACATCTGCGAAAGTATCTATAAAGGCTTTGCCCGCGCGATGCGGATTGCGGTCGAACGCGACCCGCGCAAGGGCGAGGCGATCCCGAGCACCAAGGGGCAGCTCGGTGGGTGAGTTGCCTTTGTTGCGCACTCCCATCCGGGCGCGCGATCTCCTCGCTCATGCGATCAAAGATCGCGTCGCTGCGGGCGCGCAGTCGCGCTTGCGGTCGCTGCGCGACCGGAGCCTCTGACCGTGCCAGAGATTGTTGCTCTGATAGATTATGGTGCGGGCAACCTGCATTCGGTTCACAATGCGTTGAAGGCGGTGGGGGCCGAAGTGTCCGTCACCGCCGATCCGAACGTGGTGCGCGCGGCGGACCGGATCGTGCTGCCCGGCGTCGGCAGTTTCAAGGCGTGCGCGTACGGATTGAAGGCGATCCCGCACATGATCGAGGCGATGACCGAGCGGGTGCATGTAGGCGGCGCGCCGTTCCTTGGCATTTGCGTCGGCATGCAATTGCTGGCCGACCGGGGGCTGGAACACGGCACCACGCCGGGCCTTGGCTGGATTGCGGGCGAAGTCCGGCTGATGACCCCGCTCGATCCAGCGATCAAGGTGCCGCATATGGGCTGGAACGATGTGGCGATGATGCCGCATCTGCGCCCTGAACGGGGAGGCCACACCGTGATCGAGGAGGGCGAGGCGTATTTCCTGCATTCTTATCACTTCGTCGCGGATAATCCCGCCGATGTCGCCGCGATGACCGATCATGGCGAGGGTCTCGTCGCAGCGGTGGCGCGCGACAACGTGCTGGGCGTGCAGTTTCACCCGGAAAAGAGCCAAGAATACGGGCTGGAAACGCTCAAACGCTTTCTGGAATGGCGCCCGTGAGGAGTTTGGCATGATCATCTTTCCCGCGATCGATCTCAAAGGTGGCGAAGTCGTGCGGCTGGCCGAAGGGGACATGAACCGCGCGACGGTTTACGGTGATAACCCGGCGGCGCAGGCGCTGCTGTTTGCCGATGCGGGGGCCGAGCATCTGCATGTCGTCGATCTGGATGGCAGCTTTGCCGGGCGGGCCGAGAACCGCGCGGCGGTCGAGGCAATTGTCGCGGCGTTCCCCGGCCACGTGCAACTGGGGGGCGGCATCCGCGATGCAGATGCGGTCGAAGGCTGGTTCAACCTCGGCGTGGCGCGCGTGGTGATGGGTTCCGCCGCGCTCAAGAACCCCGAATTTGTCAAAGACATGGCCCGCGAATGGGAAGGTGGCATCGTCGTCGCGGTGGACGCGAAGGACGGGATGGTCGCGACCGAGGGCTGGGCCGAAGTGTCGGATGTCCCTGTGGTTGATCTTGCCCGCCGGTTCGAGGATGCAGGCGTTGCCGCGCTGCTGTTCACGGACATTGGCCGCGACGGGCTGCTGAAAGGCGTGAATGTCGAGGCGACTGTGGATCTGGCCCGCCGGGTCGATATCCCGGTGATCGCCAGCGGCGGGGTCAAGGGGCTGGACGATATCCACATCCTCTCGTTCCACGCGCATGAGGGGATCGAGGGCGTGATCACCGGACGGGCGCTGTACGAGGGGCGGCTCGATCTGGCAGCTGCGATTGCGATGGGGTCGCGGGTGTGATGGTCGCAATCTACGTAATCGTGATTGCGATCGCCGCGTTTTATTTGTTCTCGGGTTTTCGCTCGAAGGAAATGTCGGCAATGGGCGCGCCGTATGGAAATTGGCAACGCGTCGACAACGCCGGAATGTTTTGGCTCGCCGCGTTTTTCAATCTCCTCGTGCTTTTGGCGGGAATTTTTCTCCTCGCAGACGAGTTGATGCAATGACCGTCCGCATCCGCGTCATCCCCTGTCTCGACGTCGCCGATGGGCGCGTCGTGAAGGGCGTCAATTTCGTCGACTTGAAGGACGCGGGCGACCCGGTCGAGCAGGCGCGCGCCTATGATGCTGCCGGAGCGGACGAGCTGTGTTTCCTCGACATTTCGGCCAGCCACGAAGGGCGCGGGACGCTGCTCGACATGGTGCGCCGCACAGCGGAGGTGTGCTTCATGCCGCTCACCGTGGGCGGCGGGGTGCGTTCGCCTGAGGATGCGCGGGCGCTGCTGCTGGCCGGTGCGGACAAGGTTGCGATCAACTCCGCCGCCGTCGCCCGGCCCGAACTGGTGCGCGAAATCGCGGAGAAATTCGGCAGCCAGTGCGTTGTCGCCAGCGTCGATGCGCGGCGCGTGATCCTGCCGGTGGGCGAGGCAACGCCGTATTGGGAAATCTTCACGCATGGCGGGCGCAAGGCGACCGGCATCAACGCGGTAGAATACGCAAGGCAGGTCGCCGATCTGGGCGCGGGCGAATTGCTGGTAACGAGTATGGACGGGGACGGCACGCAGCGCGGATATGATCTGGAACTGACCCGCGCGATTGCCGATGCGGTCAGCGTGCCCGTGATCGCCAGCGGCGGGGTCGGCACGCTCGATCACCTTGTCGAAGGGGTGACGAAGGGCCATGCCAGCGCGGTTCTGGCCGCCAGCATCTTCCACTTCGGCACGTATTCGATCAGCGAAGCGCACAAGGCGTTGAGGGATGCCGGTCTGCCCGCGCGAGGGATATAACATTTGCCCGCCAAGGGTATTTGGGCAAGACGATTTGCATGGACACACTCTCCCGCCTTGAAGCCACCATCGCCGCGCGCCGCGCCGCGCCGCCTGAGGAAAGCTATGTCGCATCGCTCAACGCGCGCGGCCTTCCCAAGATCGCCCAGAAATTGGGCGAGGAAGCGACCGAGGCGGTGATCGCGGCGCTATCGGGCAGCAATGCGGAACTGGTGGGCGAAAGCGCCGATCTGATCTTTCACCTCTTGGTGCTGTTGAATGCGCGCGGTGTATCGCTGGATCACGTGCTCGCCGAACTCGACCGGCGCGAGGGGCTTTCGGGTCTTGAGGAAAAGGCCAGCAGGAGCGAATAGAGATGCCGATTGACGCGACGCAAGCCTACGACGACGACAATATCTTCGCGAAAATCCTGCGCGGCGAAATACCGTGCAACACCGTGTACGAGGACGACTGGGCCTTCGCGTTCGAGGATATCAACCCTCAAGCGCAGGTCCACACGCTGGTGATCCCTAAAGGGCGGTATGTCAGCTGGGACGATTTTTCGACCCGCGCGAGCGATGCCGAAATCGGCGGCTTCATCCGCGCGGTGGGCGCAATTGCGCGGGCCAAGGGGCTGGTGGAGCCGGGGTATCGTCTGCTCGCCAATATTGGCGCGCATGGCGGGCAGGAAGTGCCACATCTGCACATCCATATTCTTGGCGGGCAGCCGCTGGGACCGATGAACTCCCGGCGGTAAGCGCATCCGGGCACGCGCCCATCATGTTTCACCGCCATTCAGGCGCTGGATCGCAATGACATCTTTGCAGCGAATCCTCTCTGCGCTAGGTGGCAACCCGATATGGTTAAACCAACCCCTCCCGGCGGCGTCCTCGATGGCCCGCGCCACCTGTATGCGGTGCGCGTCTATTATGAGGACACCGATCTTTCAGGCATCACCTATCACGCCAATTACCTGCGCTGGTTCGAACGCGCGCGCTCGGACCTGTTGCGCCTGCTGAAAATTGATCAGCGCGCCGCGATCGAAAGCGGTGAGGGCGCCTATGCCGTGTCTTCAATCAACCTCAAATACCTCAGCCCGGCGCGGCTGGATGATGACGTGGTGATTACCACAACCTGCACCGAACTGGGCGCGGCGAGTTGCCGGATGCACCAGATCGCGGCACGCGACGAGACAAAGCTGTGCGAGGCCACCTTGCGCGTCGGATTCATAACGCTCAATGGGCGACCGCGCCGTCAGCCTGCCCAATGGCGCGCCGCCTTCAAACACTTCATGGAACACGAGGCAAAATGACCCTTTCGCTTGAATTTCTGGCCGCTGCGGCGACCACTGCCATTGCGCCCGTGCCCGATAGGCTTGATCCGTTGAAGCTGTTTCTGGACGCCGATATCGTCGTGCAGGTGGTGATGGCGGGCCTGATCCTGGCGAGCGTTGGCGTGTGGACGATCATCGTCAGCTTCTCGCTGCGTGTGGGCGGGCTGGAGAAAAGCTCTCGCGCCTACGAAGGGGATTTCTGGGAGAGCAAGGATCGCGACAGCTTGCTGAGCCGCAAGGTGCGGGGCGAAGTGCCCTCGGCGCGCGTTGCCGGAGCGGGACTGGATGAATGGAAGCGTTCCACCGCCAACGGTCGCAGCGTTGATCGCGCCGCCGCACGCGACCGGATCAGCGCTGCGATGGAAAGCCAGATTGCGGCTGAGGCGGATGAACTGGCGGACAAGCTGACCTTCCTTGCGACCACCGGATCGGTCGCGCCGTTTGTCGGTCTGTTCGGCACGGTGTGGGGCATCATGAACAGTTTCTTCCAAATCGGCGCGCAGGAAAACTCGTCGCTCGCAGTGGTGGCGCCCGGCATTTCGGAGGCGCTGTTTGCGACCGCAATCGGCCTGTTCGCAGCGATCCCCGCTGTCATCGCCTACAACCGCTTTTCCGCGCGGGTGAACCGGTACGAATCCCACCTGCAACGCTTTGCGGACAAGGTGCATGCCGGTTTGAGCCGGGACCTGGATAAAGCATAATGGGTATGGGCACAGCCTCTTCCCGCTCAGGTTCGCGCCGGTCCTCCAGAGGATCTCGCCGCGCGCCGATGGCGGAAATCAACGTCACGCCATTTGTCGACGTGATGCTGGTGCTGCTCATAATCTTCATGGTGACCGCGCCGCTGATCGCGACGGGCGTGCCCATCGAATTGCCGGAAAGCCGCGCCAACCCGGTCGATCAGACGCCCGAACAGATCACGATTTCGGTCAATGGCGACGGGATCATCTTTATCGACGAAAAGCCCGTGCCCGTCGGCGGCTTTCCCGAAGCGCTCGCCGGGTTGAAGCGGGGCACGGACGGGGAGCCGCCCATTGTCGTGTTTCGCGGTGACAAGGCGCTGGATTACGGGCGCACGATGGCGGTGCTGGGTGAGCTTAACCGCGCAGGCTTTACCTCGATCTCGCTGGTCACCAGCGGTTCAGTTACGCCACCATAGCAGGGCAGGGTGATGGCTGAAACCGCCCCTTTCCGCCAAGCGGACGCCCCTTTCCGCCAAGCGGACAGCGCCGGCCTCGTGGTCGCGATTGCGCTGCACGCCTGCGTGGTCGCGCTGTTGCTGATGCAGCCGGCGCGCGATGCGGTCATCAAAATACCTGAGCGCATGACGGTGAGTCTGGCGACCGAAGTCAGCCTTGAATCGACCGCGCCCGATCCGGTTGCAGAAAGCCGCGCCGCGATTGCGCCGACACTGAGCGCCGATCCTGCCCCCGCAATCGAGCCTGCACCAGCCGAGCCAGAGCCCGTCCAGCCGCAACCGCAACCCCGCGCGCAACCCCGCACCGCGACCGCGCCGACGCCGCGCGCCACCTCGGCCCCTTCCACCCCGGCCCCTTCCACCACGCGCCGCACGGCTGCCGCCCAGCCTGCCCGCACCCGCGACCGAACCCGCCCGGATCGCACGCCACCTTCGCGCACCGCTCCTTCACGCACCACCCCGGCAACAACACCTCCCGCCAGAGCTGCCAGCACCGGTGGCGGATCGCGCATTGGCGACGATTTCCTGCCGGGGGCGGGCAGCTCTACCCGAACCGAGGAAACGCGCGTGCCCGCCTCGCAGATCGGTGCGAGCGCCAAGGCCTCAATCATTCAGAGCATCGCGCGTCAGTTGAAACCGCACTGGGCGGCGCCTGATGGGGCCGATGCCGAACAGCTTGTCTCGATCCTTGCCTTTGAACTGAATGAGGATGGCTCGCTCAAAGGTCGCCCGCGCGTGATCGACCAGTCGGGCATCACCGATTCCAACCGCCCGCAGGCCCCGCTTCATGCAGAGCGGGCAATCCGCGCGGTGCAACTGGCCGCACCATTTGACCTTCCCGCGGAATACTACAATGCTTGGAAGTCGATCCGCGGCGCACGCTTCGATAGGAACCTGTCACGATGAACTACACCCGTTTTACCCTATGCCTGCTCGCCGCGAACCTCGCCGTCGCTGCGTCTGCCCAGAACACCGATCTGGGACAGCCGCTGGGCGATGGTGGGCAGGTCGAGACGACCGGCACCGCCGCCAGCGCCAGCGATGCGGATGAGGGCGGATTGACCTTTACCGTCACCGATGAAAGCGCATGGGAAGACATCGGCATCGCCATCCCCGCCTTCGCCACCGACCGCGATCGGCCCACGCCCGCCAATTCGGCAGGCACGGGTGCGCTGGGCCGCGAAATGGCACAGGTGATCACTGGAAACCTGCGCAACAATGGCCTGTTCAAACCGACCGGGCCCGACACTTTGCCAAAGCCCGCCTTTGGCGAGATTACTGCACCCGGCTGGACCACGTGGAGCGGGCGCGGGGCGGAAATGCTGGTGCAGGGATATGTCCGCGCACGCGACGATGGCAACCTCATCGTCGGCTGCTATCTTTACGATGTCTCGCTGAAACAGGAACTTGTCCGCGAAGGCTGGGTGGTGCGGCCGGCGGACTGGCGGCGCGCGGCGCACAAATGTTCGGACCTCATCTATTCCCGGTTGACGGGGGAGAGCCCATTCTTCGACAGCCGAATTGCCTATATCGCGGAAACCGGGCCAAAGGATAACAGGGTCAAGCGGCTGGCGATCATGGATAGCGACGGGGCCAACCACCGGTTCCTGACGCTGGGCAGCGCAACCGCGCTAACCCCACGATATTCGCCCGATTATTCCAAGATCATGTACCTGTCCTATGTCGACGGGAACCCGCGCATCTATGTCTATGACATCGGCAGCGGGAAACAGACGCTGGTCACCGAAAACCGCAGCCCGACACTCGCGCCGCGGTGGTCGCCCGATGGCCGCCAGATCCTCTATTCGATGGCGGTCAACGGCAACACCGATATCTACCGCGTCCCGGTGTCAGGCGGCGAGGCCGTGCGGCTGACCAACACTCCGGGCATCGACATTGGCGGATCGTATTCGCCCGATGGCAACAAGATCGTGTTCGAAAGCGACCGGTCGGGCACTCAGCAATGCTATGTCATGGATGCCGATGGGACAAACCAGAAGCGTATCAGCTTTTTCGGCGGGCGTTGCGCAACCCCGGAATGGAGCCCGCGCGGCGACCAGATCGCCTTCACGCGGATCGCGGGCGATTTTAACGTCGCGGTGATGACGCCTTCGGGAGGCGGCCTCAAGGTTCTGACGAAGGGCTGGCAGGACGAAGCGCCGACCTGGGCACCCAACGGCCGGATCATCCAGTTCTTCCGCACGGAGCGCAATACCGGCCGTTCTGGTCTATGGCAGGTCGATCTGACGGGCCGCAATGAACGGCGCCTGCCCACTCCGGTCGATGCCTCTGACCCGGCATGGGGACCGATCCGCCCCTGAGATCGTTCAATTCTCACCAACCCCCGGCACAACTGCCATCCATCCAAGGACCACAGCCATGAATGCAAAAACCTCTGCAATCCTGCTGATCGCTTCGGCAACCGCAATCGCCGCCTGTTCAAAAAGGGCCCCTGAAGAACTTCCCCCGCCTCCCGTGGATACATCCGCTTCCAACACGCAGCCCATGC
Organism: Sphingomonadales bacterium; assembly: GCA_038246695.1. GTDB lineage: Bacteria > Pseudomonadota > Alphaproteobacteria > Sphingomonadales > Sphingomonadaceae > Erythrobacter. Next base: position 1,473 of record JBBRVR010000046.1, on the reverse strand, counting down.
CCTCTGGCGCGACTGGCGCGGTTGTTCCGGGCACTCAGGCGCATTTCCAAAATGCAGTGGGCGGATCGACCATCATCTATTTCGACACAGACCGGTTCAACGTCGATAGCCAGGATGCCGCTGCATTGCAGGCACAGGCGCAGTATTTCTCGCAATATCCGCAGCTTACCTTCACCATTGAAGGTCACGCCGATGAACGCGGGACGCGTGAATACAACCTTGCGCTGGGTGAGCGGCGCGCCAATTCGGCCAAGAACTATCTGGTGAGCCTGGGCGTCGCGACCAACCGCATCACCACGGTGAGCTACGGCAAGGAGCGCCCGATTGCGCTAGCTTCGAATGAAGGCGCGTGGGCGCAGAACCGCCGCGCGGCCAGCATCGTCGTCAATTGAATTGATGAGGAGCGGGGCGCGGGCGGATCATCCGCGTCCCTGTTTTCTCGTTATAGCGGCGAGCTTTACAGCAACGAGCCCATTCCGGCTGCCACGCATAGCCATGCGATCGCGGCTGCCGAAAACAGGCTGGAAAGCGTCAATTGCGGGCTCATTTCGGGTATCCTTGGGTTGCAGGTGAAGGCGTGGCAAAGGCGTGCCGACCTTTATACCTTACTGCAATGCAACATTTTATTATGAAACCGGTTCCCGGCAGATATCGCGCGCCCTTTACTGGCTTTGCAATCCCTGCCCGGATTGCCTAAGCAGACCGTGTGAGAATCCACCAAACCTTTGAAAGCAGTGAGCTGCGATGAGCCGTGTCCGGCGTTCCAATGACTGGGGCTTCCCGCGCTGGCGCGGCTACGAAGCCTCGCGCGAGGCGGTGAATGTGCGCCTGTGCGACCGCCACGGCTGCGAGGAAGCGGGCGAGTGCCCCGCGCCCAAATCGCCCAACAGCCCGGATCGCTGGTATTTTTGCCAGGCCCATGCCGCTGAATACAACAAGGGCTGGGACTATTTCGAGGGGCTCGACAAGGAGCAGAAGGAAGAGCGCGCGCGTGCCGAGCGGCAGGAAACCTCAGGCTATGCCGAAGCTTCGCATTATGGCTGGAGCAGTTCTGGTGACGGGACGCGCAGCGCCGATGAAATGCGCGCGCTGGAGGTTCTGGAGCTGGAATCCGACGCCGATTTCACCGCAATAAAGAAAGCGTACCGCGCCCGCGCCAAAGAGGTTCACCCCGATGTGAAGCCGGGCGATGCGGACGCGGCCAAACAGTTTCAGGCGATCCAGGTCGCCTACGAAGTGTTGCGCGCCGCAGAAGAACGGCGCGAGTGGCGGGGCTGAGAGACTTCCGCGACTAGATCGCTTCTGGCCAGATTGCGGGCGCCTCGCCCAATGCCGCAGCGTCCCACTTCTCGGCAATCACGAGCAGGCGGTCGAATAGCGTCTCGGGGAAGGGCGCGATCGGGGCAACGGGAGCCTTCGATCCGGCAAAAGCTGGACCTTTCTCAAGCGCCCGTTCCAGCGCCCGGACGGCGT
>JBBRVR010000045.1:0-23314 GCA_038246695.1 Sphingomonadales bacterium | reverse complement strand
TGTAGGAAAGCGAATTGTCAACGTGGTCGTGCGCCTCGCGCATGGCGGCATCAAATTCCGGCTTCCCGGCCAGCGCGAGCGGGTCTTCCTCGCCGGTGTGTTCGGGTTCCGAGGCGGCTTCGTCCCAATTCTCTTTCTTGAGAATATTCGCCGCGCGCTTGTAACCGGCGAGCAGGTTGGTGCCTTCTTCTGTCTCGATAAAGGATTGCAGCGCGTGGACGCGCGCGAGCAGACGGACAAGATCGTCCTCCCCGCCGAGGGCGAACACTGCGTCGATCAGGTCGTGGCGGACGCCTGCTTCGCGTTGCTGGACTTTGAGGCGGTCAGCGAAGAAATCGAGGATTTGCCGGTCACCACCTCGTAAAAATATGTCCTGAAAAGCGACCACTAATTCCGCCAGCGGCAAGCTCTCCTCGGGCATTTCCTCGAGACCATAGCGAGAAGCCAAATCTCGAATGTTTAATAGGTCTTGCTCGCGTTGATCTTCAGAGATGGAATGCAAACCGGCCCAGTAAGGATAATCCATTAGCCGGATCGAACTAATTCGGTAACCCCACCTCGCAGCCTGTCCAACCAAGTCAGCCAAAGATATCCGGATATTATTCTCCAATATCAGTCGGATAATTCCAATGGCGGCTCTTCGAAGGCCATAGGGATCTTTTGAACCTGTGGGGGGCTCACTGATTGCAAAGAAGCAAACGAGCGTGTCCATTTTGTCCGCAAGTGATACCGCCACGGTCACCGGAGCAGTTGGTACCTCGTCATTCTGACCAACCGGTTTGTAGTGATCGCGAATTGCCTCGAAGACATCCTTGGTCAGGCCATCCTTTTCGGCGTAGTAACCGCCCATTAGGCCCTGCAATTCGGGAAACTCTCCGACCATTTCCGTAACTAGGTCTGCTTTGCACAAAAGGCCTGCAAACTCGACGTTATCGGGGTCGCCACTGACGGTACCTTGTTCGGCCAGCCAACGAGCAAATCGAGAAACACGCTCAGACTTGTTAGCGACAGTCCCAAGGGATTTATGAAAAGTAATGCGATGAAGGCTTCTGATTTGGTCCACCAACCGAGTCTTCTGGTCCAACTCCCAGAAGAACCGCGCATCGGCCAGCCTTGCGGCCAGCACCTTGCGGTTGCCGTCCACCACCAGCGACGGATTGGCAGAGGCGATGTTGGCGGTACAGATAAAGGCGTTGGCGAGCTTCGGGGCGAGTTTGCCGTCCGGCCCCTCACACACGAAATACTTCTGGTTCACCCGCGCGGTCAGCTGGATGACTTCGGGCGGCACATCCAGAAACGCTTCGTCGAACCGGCCAAGCAGCGGAACGGGCCATTCGGTCAGGCCGGCGTTCTCGATCACCAGCCCCTCATCGTCCACCACGGTGAGGCCAGCGGCTTGCGCGGCCTTGCGCACGCCCTCGCGGATAATCCCGGCGCGTTCCTCGTGATCGACGATGACATGCGCGGCGCGCAGCGTTGCGGCGTAATCGTCCGCTCCGCCGATGGTGATGGCGCCGGAGGAATGGAACCGGTGCCCCGCCGTCTCGCGCCCGCTGGCGATGCCGTCCATCAGCACGGGGACTACAGCCCCATCCAGCAGGGCGACAATCCCGGTCAGCGGGCGCACCCAGCGCAGCGATTCCGGGCTACGCGAAGCCTCACCCCAGCGCATCGATTTGGGCCAGCTGAAATCGCGGATGATTGCGGGGATCGCGGCCGCAAGCAGATCGCCGACCGCCTGCCCTTGCCGCTCGATCACGGCGAACCACGTTGCGCGGCCCTTTACATCGCGTTCTTCAAGCTGGTCGCGCGTAACGCCATTCTTGCGGCAGAAGCCGTCCACCGCCTGATCGGGCGCGCCGACGGGCGGACCCTTGGCTTCCTCGCTCACCGCCGCCGTTTCCAGCGGCAGGCCGCGCGCAATCAGCGCAAGGCGGCGCGGGGTGGACCACACCGCGATATCGCCGCACGCAACGCCAGCGGCATCCAACTCGCGAAGAAACAGTTTTTCAAGCTCAGCGCGAGCGCCCGCCTGCATCCGCGCGGGGATTTCTTCTGACAGGAGTTCAAGCAGGAAATCGGCCATTACAGCGTCCACCCCGGAAATTTCGCTTCCCATTCGGGCGCCATCTGCTTTGCATATGCCTCGCACGAAGATCGCGCCAGATCGCGCACCCGGCCCATGTAACTGGCGCGCTCCTGCACGCTGATTACGCCGCGCGCCTGCAACAGGTTGAAGATGTGGCTGGCCTCGATAGCTTCTTCGTAGGCGGCAATCGGAACAGCATTGTCGAGCTGGTTGCGGCATTCCTTTTCCGCCATCTCGAATTTCTGGAAAAGCATCTCGGTATCGAAAACCTCGAAATTGGCTTTCGACATCTGCCGCTCGTTTTCCATGAACACGTCGCCATAGGAAACGCCGCGACCGTTGAAATCGAGATCGTAAACGCTGTCGACGCCCTGGATATACATGGCGAGGCGTTCAAGCCCGTAGGTCAACTCGCCCGCCACCGGCTTGCAATCGAAACCGCCCATCTGCTGGAAATAGGTGAACTGGGTGACTTCCATCCCATCGCACCAGACCTCCCAGCCCAGCCCCCACGCGCCCAGCGTGGGCGATTCCCAGTCATCCTCGACAAAGCGGATATCGTGTTTGAGCGGGTCGATCCCGATCGCGCGAAGCGAGCCCAGATAAAGGTCCTGAATGTCGCCCGGCGATGGCTTGAGGATCACCTGATACTGGTAATAATGCTGCAGGCGGTTGGGATTTTCGCCGTATCGCCCATCGGTCGGGCGGCGGCATGGCTGCACAAACGCCGCATTCCACGGCTCTGGCCCCAGTGCGCGCAGGGTGGTTGCGGTGTGGAACGTGCCCGCGCCCATGCGCATGTCATAGGGCTGCAGGATGACACAGCCAACCGCCGACCAGAAATCGTGCAGGCTGAGGATCATGTCCTGAAACGAGCGGGAGGGATCGCGCGCGGTTCCTTGCGGAGCCACAGAGATTTGCGCGGTATCGTTCGCGGGTTCGTTCACATTCATACGGGAGAGTTCTGAGTTCATCGCGCTTGGCCCATGGCTCAACCCCTGTTTGCGGTCAATGATGCGGCGCAGCATTGCGGCGATTTGTCGGGTCTGCATGACGATAAGTCAGGTTGTCTTGACATGGTCAGCGACTCGCGACATAAAGTCAGGCATACCTGACATCGATTTAGCATTATCTGATGGAGCGACACTGATGAAATTTCTCAACGCGGCTGCTTCGCTCACCTGTGGTCAGTTCGTTTTTCTCGTCATGTTCTCGGGATATGGCCTTGGCGCGATCCTCGCCAATGGGGCAAACACGCTCGGCTTATGATTTTATGAAAAACCGTCTCAAAGTCCTGCGTGCTGAACGCGATTGGAGCCAAGCTGAACTGGCCGTGCAGCTCGATGTGTCGCGGCAGGCGGTGAACGCCATCGAAACCGGCAAGCATGACCCGTCCCTGCCGCTTGTGTTCCGAATTTCGCGTCTGTTTGACATGCCTATTGAAGACATATTCGACGACGGAGAAACCACGTGAAGAAAGAACTCTCACCGGGCTTAGCGCGAACCCGTCAGCGCCGGCAGCTGCTTTATGTGGGGCGGCCCTCAGGGTTGGCGGCGTGATCGGGATTCTTGCCGGGTTTTTCGAATAGGGCGACGGAAACCCGTTTTACAGCGACATCGAAAATCTCCGACTCCTCCCGGTGCTGGACGTCACGCTTTCGTTCGGGTTTCTGTTCGCCTTCGTCGGCTTGCCGCTTTAATGGATTTCGTCTGACAGATGACTATAAACGCAAGCTTAGCATGATCGACTGGCAGCCAGTTTCATCAACTCGTTCAACCTAGCGTCAAGATTTATCGCTAGTCATGCTTTGCTGAAAAGGAATCTCGCATGAAACTACGCTCTTTCATTTCCGCTTCGGCTGCGACCATCGCTCTGTTCGCAGCCAATCCCGCGTTCGCCGACGGGCACGACGAAGTCTCCGCTGAGACGATGGCCGAGACCCCCAACGGCCCTGCCATGTGGAAGGTCGCGGACGAGGACACCACGATCTATCTGTTCGGCACGGTCCACGCTTTGCCCAAGGATCTCAATTGGTACAGCGAGGATATCGCCGCCGCGCTCACTTCGGCCGATACGCTGGTCACGGAAATCCCGATGGACGCCGCGAGCGAGGCCAAGATGCAGGCGGTGGCGATGGAAGCGGCCGTTCTGCCCGAAGGCACAACGCTGCGATCGTTGTTGAGCGAGGAACAGACCGTCGCATACGAAGGCGCGCTGGCAAAGCTGGGCGTACCTGCCCCTGCTTTCGACCGGTTCGAGCCTTGGATGGCGGGCCTAACGCTCGCGATGCTGCCGCTGCTGCAGCAGGGCTATTCCCCTGACAGCGGGGTTGAGAAAGTGCTGCTGACCAAAGTGTCGGACAAGGACAAGGCCGCGCTGGAGACAGCCGAGTTCCAGCTCGGCATTTTCGACGGCCTGCCGCAGGAAAAGCAGATCGCATTCCTGATGGAAGCGGTGGACGGCATGGACGAGGCAAAGGGTATGCTCGATGCGATGGTTGCCGAATGGATCGATGGCGATGCCGATGCACTGGCGGCGCTGATGAACGAAGGCCTGACCGATGCGGAGATCGCCAAGGCGCTGCTGTACGATCGCAACGCCAATTGGGCCGATTGGATCACCGCGCGGCTCGACCAACCGGGCACGGTGTTCATTGCGGTTGGCGCAGGCCACCTTGCGGGCGATAAGAGCGTGCAAGATATCCTTACGGGCAAGGACATCGTGGTTGAACGGGTGCGATAAGCACCCCTGAAAACTGTTCTCCGCAAATTCCGCCACGCATGGAGGCTAATGACCATCCATACCGGGCCGCGCAGCCTTTCAGGGCTTGCGCGGCCCTATTGCGTAGCGACCTGTTGCGTGGCGCGCTAATTGCGGGCGCACTGGTTGCGGGTATGGCGCTGCTTTCGAGCTGCGCACAGGGACGGGCTGGCAGCATTGCTGGAAAAACGCGGCTATAATGTGCGCCTGATGCAGTAATTGTTAGCCCGGTTTTGGCCAAATCCCTTGCCAGATCGCCGATGGCGCTCTATCGGCCCGCCCTTCGGCGTTCTGGTCATCCCTGGAGGCGGCGCGCCGGAAACATATCTCAAACATGCTTTTGGAAGGCTTTGATTATGAGCGACGCTCTTACACTGCCGGCTGAACGCCGCGAACGGGCTGGCAAGGGAGCCTCCCGAGCACTTCGCCGCGAAGGTCGGGTTCCCGCTGTGATTTACGGCGGCAACGAAGAACCTGTGATGATCCACATTGAGGCAAAAGAACTGTTCCGTCAGATGATGACCGGACATTTCATGAACTCGATCGTGCAGGTCGAAGTGGACGGCAAGCCGGTCCGCACCATTCCCAAGGACGTCGCCATGGATCCGGTCAAGGATCGCCCCACTCACGTGGATTTCCTGCGCCTGTCGAAGGATTCCAAGATCGAGGTCCAGATCCCGGTCGTCTTCATCAATGAAGAAGCCTCGCCCGGTCTGAAGAAGGGCGGCGTGCTGAACGTGGTCCGTCACGAACTCGACCTCATCTGCCCGTCGGATGATATCCCCGATGAAATCCAGATCGACGTGACCGGCAAGGAAGTGGGCGATGCGATCCACATCAGCGAAATCACCCTGCCCAAAGGCAGCGTGAGCGCGATCACCGATCGTGACTTCACCATCGCAACCCTCGTCGCTCCGTCGGCGCTCAAGAAGAGCGAAGACGAAGGCTCCGATCAGACTGGTGAAGGCATGGAGCCGGGCGAAACCGCTGCAACCGAGCAGGGCCCGGATGACGACGCCGCGCAGGAACAGCAGGACAAGAGCGCCGACTAAACGGCACTTTTATCTGTCGAAATCACCAAGGCACCGGGCTGGGAAACCAGTCCGGTGTTTTGTTTTCTGGCCCAGATAGCTAGGGTCATAGGCGATGCAAATCTGGACAGGCCTTGGCAATCCCGGACCGCGGTATGCGCTGCACCGGCACAATGTCGGCTTCATGGCGATGGATGTGCTGGCTGACGTCCACGGGTTTGGCCCTGAGCAAAAGAAGTTCTCCGGCTGGGCGCGCGAGGGCCGGATCGGCCAGCACAAGGTGCTGTTGCTGAAACCGGCGACTTTCATGAACGAGAGCGGGCGCAGCGCGGGTGAGGCGCTGCGGTTCTACAAACTCGGCCCAGATGCGCTTACCGTTTTCCACGATGAACTGGACCTCGACCCGTTCAGGGTGAAGGTAAAGCAAGGCGGCGGCCATGCCGGGCACAATGGCCTGCGCTCCATCGACCAGCATATCGGCCCCGATTTTCGCCGGGTGCGCATCGGCATTGGCCATCCGGGCCACAAGGATCGCGTGACCGGCCACGTGCTGGGCAATTACGCCAAGGCAGAGCAGGACGATCTCACGGCCATGCTGGGCGCAATCGCAGGCGAGGCGCACTGGCTGGCACAGGGAAATGACCCGCGTTTCATGAGCGATTTCGCGCTCCGGATGCAGGATTGATCGAATGGAGCGGGTGATGATCGTCGGCCCGTGCGGCGCAGGCAAGAGCACGCTGGCGCACGATCTGGCACAGCGACTGGACCTGCCGCTGTTCCATATGGACCAGCTCAACTGGCGCAGCGGGTGGATAGAAAGCGAAGCTGGTGAACTGCGCGCCGCTGTCGAGGCGGTGGCCGCCGGGCCGCGCTGGCTGATCGACGGGACATATGGCGGCACAATGGCGCCCCGCGTCGAACGCGCCGATGCCATCGTCTATCTCGATTTCCCCATTCTGCTATGTGCCTGGCGGGTGCTGCGACGGGTTGCGATCTGGCGCGGCCGCCCCCGCCCCGACATGCCGAAAGGCTGTCCCGAGCGGTTCGACGCGGCCTTCATGCTGTATGTCCTGCGCTGGAACAATGGCCCGCGCCCCCGCCTCGAAGCGCGCCTCGACGGGCATGAGCACAAGGTAATCCGGCTGAAAAACCCGCGCGCGCTCCGGCGCTGGCTGGGCACATTGCCCGACACCAAAGGTGCGGGGCCGCGGCTCGCGCCGAACGCCTGATGAACGACAAGACCGCCCTTGCCGACTTGCCCTTGTCGAAGTTGCTCAGCTTTATCGGCGCACAGGCTGTTTGTTTCACGGCCTTCGGTGCTGTGTTGTGGGCGTTCGGGGATCGTCCGCTTGGCGCATTCATCACGACGGCCGCGTGGGAAATCGGATACGGTGTGGCGCTGGCCGGGGTGCTGATTGCCATTGCCGCCGCGCTTTCCCGAATTTTTCCAGCCTGGGCCGATTGGCTGGTGCGCTCGCAGGCGGGCAATTATCCTTTCCTCAAACAGCGGCTTTCGATGGCGGCGATCATCTTCATTTCGATCTGCGCCGGCCTTGGGGAAGAGGCGCTGTTCCGTGGCGGGGTGCAGGTGCTGCTGGGCGATTACCTGCCCGTTGCGCTAGCTATTCTGATCGCGTCGTGTGCATTCGCACTCATCCACTTTGCGCAGCCCGTTATCAGCGCGATGATTTTCCTCATCGGGGCGATTTTTGGGCTGGTTTACTGGCAGACCGGCAGCCTGCTTACCGTCGTTATCGGCCATGCGGTTTATGACGTCTATGCACTCTGGGCCTTGCAGGAAGGGATGCACCGGTTGGGTGTGTTTGATGATCCGGGCGAGGACGCAAGCCCCGTCCGGTGATCGTGCGGGCTTGCACCGGTGGCCGCAACATGGGATCGAGGCGCTGCACATTGCCTTGAAATCGGGAGCACTCAGACATGCCCAGCCTCAATCGCCGCAGCCTCCTTGCTGGAGCCGCCGCCACCGGCGCTTTCGCCGCGACCGCTTCGCTGGCGCAGAAGGACACGCTGAAATCTGCGCCGGATCTGTCGGGCAAAAGTGTGCTCATCACCGGCTGTTCGAGCGGGTTCGGAAGGCTCGCGGCAGAACACTTCGCTCGCAGCGGGGCAAAGGTGTTCGCCACCATGCGCAACCTGCCCCGGCCCGAAGCCGAGGAATTGCGTGTCCTTGCAACCAACGAAAAGCTTGATCTGCAAGTGATTGAGATCGACGTGACCTCGGATGATCAGGTCGAAACGGGCGTCAACGCTGCGTTGATGGCGGCGGGCGGCACGCTGGATGTGCTCATCAACAATGCCGGCATTTCCTATGGCGGCCCGATCGAAATTCAGGACATGGAGGCGACCCGCGACATGTTCGAAACCAACGTTTTCGGCCCGCATCGCATGGCGCGCGCGGTGCTGCCTGCGATGCGCAAGGCTAAGAGCGGGCTGATTATCAACGTCTCGTCACAGCTGGGCCGTGTAATCGCGCCCGCGTTCGGCCAATATTCGCCGACCAAATTTGCGCGGGAGGCGATGAGCGAGTCGCTCGCCTATGAACTGGTGCCGCACGGGATCGACGTGACCGTGATTGAGCTGGGCGGTTATCCGACGCAAATCTGGCGCAATGCCAATGAAAACGCACAGAAATTGCTGGCGCGGGCGGAGGAAAAGCACACCGCCGGCTATCCCGAACTGGTCGCGCAGCTGGGCAACCGCGGCAGTGGTGGCACGACTGATCCAATGGACGTGCCGCGTGCCATGGCAGAGGTGATCGCGATGGAGCCGGGCACCCGCCCCTTGCGCCGCCCCGTCCACCCCGGCCCAAAGCCGCAGGTTCCGATCAACGAGGTTTCGGCCAAGGTGCAGGTCGATTGGCTGGGTGCATCGCCCTATGGCCCGTGGATCAAGGCGGTGCATAACGTGTGATGCGGCTGAACCAGGTTACTGTCGGGTGTATCGATTACGCCGCATCGGTGCGGTTTTATCAGAAGCTGGGCCTGACGCAGATCGTCGATGCACCGCCGCGATACGCGCGGTTCGAAACGCCGACAGGTGAGACGTTCTCCATCCACCACGCAGATACGGTCGCATCGCCCACCACTGTGGTCTATTTCGAGGTCGAGACGCTTGACGAAATGGTCGCGGCGCTCAAAGGGGCTGGGCTGACATTCACACTCGATCCCGTCGATCAAAGCTGGGGCTGGCGCGAGGCGCGCCTGCAAGACCCCGCCGGAAACGAAATCTGCCTGTTTTGGGGCGGAGCCAACCGGCGCTTCCCACCTTGGCGTATCGACGGCACAACCAAGGAATAGACGATGGGTTTTCGTTGCGGGATCGTGGGCCTGCCCAATGTGGGCAAGTCCACTTTGTTCAATGCTCTCACACAGACGCAGGCCGCACAGGCCGCGAACTATCCGTTCTGCACGATCGAGCCTAATGTCGGGCAGGTCGCGGTGCCGGATGAACGGCTGGACCAGATCGCCGCCATCGCCAAAAGCGCCAAGGTGATCGCCACGCAACTGTCGTTTGTCGACATCGCGGGCCTCGTGAAGGGCGCGAGCAAGGGCGAGGGTCTGGGCAACCAGTTCCTTGGCAACATCCGCGAGGTTGACGCCATTGTTCACGTGCTGCGGTGCTTCGAGGATGACGATATCCAGCATGTCGCCAACAAGGTCGATCCGATTGCGGACGCCGAAGTGGTCGAGACAGAACTGATGCTGTCCGATCTCGAAAGCCTTGAAAAGCGCGTGCCAAACGCGGCCAAGCGCGGGGCGGCAGGCGACAAGGAAGCGAAGATCATGGCGAGCGTGCTGGGTCAGGCGCTGGAATTGCTGCGCGAGGGCAAGCCTGCCCGCCTGACCGAGCCCAAGGACGAGGAGGAGGCGCGCGTGTTTGCGCAGGCCCAATTGCTCACCGCCAAGCCGGTTCTGTATGTCTGCAACGTCGCCGAGGAGGACGCCGCCAACGGCAATGAACTGTCAGCGCAGGTATTTGCCAAGGCCGAGGCCGAGGGCGCGCAGGCCGTGGTAGTCTCCGCCGCGATCGAGGCAGAGCTGGTCACCATGCCTGAGGAAGATCGCGCTGAATACCTCGCCGAACTGGGCCTCACCGAAAGCGGCCTCGCCCGCGTCATCCGCGCTGGATACACCCTGCTGGGCCTCAACACGTTCTTCACCGCCGGCCCCAAGGAAACCCGCGCCTGGACTTTCCCCGCTGGCGCGAAGGCCCCGCAGACGGCTGGCGAAATTCACACCGATTTCGAAAAAGGCTTCATCCGCGCAGAGACGATCGCTTTCGACGATTACGTAACGCTGGGCGGCGAAGCCGGAGCGAAGGAAGCGGGCAAGCTGCGGCAGGAAGGCAAGGAATACGTCGTGCAGGACGGCGATGTGCTGCTGTTCAAGTTCAACGTGTGACCGCCCCGGTCATGCTTGAACAAGCGCATTAGCGGCATATCTCTTCGCTATGGCGAAAACAGCTCAGCTCCACCGCATGGTGATGGACAAACATGTCTGTCCCTACGGCACCAAGGCGAAATACCTGCTTGAAAGCCAAGGCTACACGGTCGCCGACCATCACTTGGCTTCGCGTGAAGAAACCGATGCGTTCAAGGCTCAGCACGATGTCAGCACCACTCCGCAGGTCTTTATCGACGGCCAGCGGATCGGCGGTTACGACGCTTTGCGCAAGCATCTGGGGATCGCAAAGGATGCCGGCGGCAAAAGCTATCGCCCGGTCCTAGCTGTGTTCGCAGTCGGTGCAGGGTTGGCAGTATCCCTGTCGTTCGGACTGCTGGGCGGGTTAGGCGCGCGCACCGTAGAATGGTTCATCGCCTTTTCGATGGCCATGTTGGCCATGCTGAAATTGCAGGACGTCGAGCAATTTTCGACAATGTTTGTTGGTTATGACCTGCTCGGTCGTCGTTTTGTGCCCTATGCCTATGCTTATCCGTATCTCGAGGCGCTTGCCGCGGTGCTGATGGCTGGGCGAGTGCTTTCCTGGATTTCGATACCGGTCGCCTTGACCATTGGGACGATCGGCGCGGTGAGCGTGTTTTATGCGGTCTACATCCAGAAGCGCGACATCAAATGCGCCTGCGTGGGTGGGAGCGGCAACGTGCCGCTAGGTTTCATCTCTCTGAGCGAGAACCTCGCGATGGTGGGAATGGCGATATGGATGCTGTTCACGTCTAGCATGTGATAGTTCAGGAACCACAAGGCCGATAACTCCGTTGCCTTTCCAAACGCAAACGGGGAATTTAAGTGGTCGACAAATCCGAAAAGTTCAACTGGCTCGTGCGGGTGGGTTATTTCAGCCGCGCCATTCTGTATTCGGTGCTCGGTCTTATCGCTTTGACGAGCGCTGGACAGATCAGCAAAGGCACCGATGGCATTTTCGAAGCGGTCGAAGCGGTGCCCGGCGGTGTATTGCTGTTGTGGATCCTCGTTGTGGGACTGTTGGCCTACGGGCTTTTCCGCTTTGCCTCTTTGCTCTTTGACATCGAGAACAACGGGTCCGATCTGAAAGGCTGGGGCAAGCGTATCGGTCATGGCGGCAGTGGCGTTGCCCATCTGGTGCTCGCCTGGACAGCCTATAAATTTGCAACAGGCGCTCCCTCCTCTGGTGAAGGAGGCGCATCGCAGGCGACAGCCGGGGTGCTTTCAATCGAATTCGGTGGAGTCGTGATCGGCGCGCTCGGCGTTGCATTCTTTGTGGCAGCCGCGGCGCAGGCGAAAAAGGGTATCAGCGGTGATTTCATGCATCGCATCAGCGGCTCCGCGCCCGATGCTACCCGCTGGCTTGGCGGGGCGGGATATCTGGCAAGAGCCGTCGTTTATGCCGTTATCGGTTGGTCGCTCGTCGAAACCGGTTTCCTGTCCAGCGACGCCTCCAACGTCAAGACGCTGGGCGCGGCGGTCGGCTCGCTTGCGGGCACTGGATGGCTGTTTACGCTGACCGCTGCCGGGCTCCTGCTGTTTGGATTGTTCAGTTTGATCCTGGCACGTTACCGGATCATTCCGGAGCTGGATGCCGATGCCGGAGTGCCGAAATTCCGCGTCGCATAAAGTGCACAGAGGTCAGTGCCGCCCGAACAGCTTCTCGACATCATCCATGCCCAGTTTGACCAAAGTCTATCCCAAAAAATTCAGACAGTTTTCACGTAATCGGATAGGACCCTTTTCGGTCCAACTTCATTGAAATTCACGTCAAGCTTGTTTCCGACAACGTCGCTCACAATTCCCATTCCAAACTTTTCATGGCAAATTGCATCGCCGACCGAAATATCATTCTTCATATATTTCGACAGTATTCCGTGGTCTTTCACACTATCTGATGCAGTGCGTTTTTTCGATGCGCCGATGAGCGCATGCAGAATGTCCTCATCGGGTCGCGACGTTGCATATGGATTGAGCGCATTGGCATTTTCAGTAGGCACCTTCGAAAGAGAAGTCGCCTTTGAAACGATGGTATCCATCTGAGAAATCAACTCCGTGAGGCGTTCCTCTGACGACACCGTAACGCGAGACGGCTCTACTGTTTCAAACTCAAACGCTTCAAGATACGGATGATATTCATCCGCCTTGTAAGCGTTAAGCTTCTCCAAAATTTGAGCGGATAGCTTCTCGATGAAAGCTTGGGTTGTGCGATATTCCAGACGTGGGTCATAGAACTCAGTTTGGATGATACCCGTATCAAAAGGGAGAGGCGTTCCTTCCTCAGCGATTAGAAGCGTAGGCTTCTTCGTGGTCAGCCTCATACCAATCTCAAGCATCACATTTGGATTGCGGGTTGAAAGGTCACACACGACTACGGTGTTCTCGTAGATGTTTTGAAGTATCTTAGCCTGAATAATGTCGTGTGCCCCACCTTCCCAGACAGGCTGGGGCTTACATCCAGCTTTCTCAATCGCTTCGGATATTATGTCTTTGACCTTTTCCCAATGAACGGCGGGGTGGTCGTCATCGCTCTTCGATATTGGCATGACTATGCCGCAAACGGTCGTCTCTGATTTGGACACAATCTTCCCCTAATGCATATCGTAAGCTGCCTTTATTCTAAGGGAAACGCCGCCTTGTCACCCCTATCTCTGCGCGTTTATGGGGTAAACTTTCAAACCTTCTCTAAGTATCTCTAATGTCTACCAAAAAGCTTTTCGACATCTTTGAGGTTTAACTTAACCCACGTGGGCCGCCCGTGATTGCATTGTCCTGAGCGGGGCGTCGCCTCCATCTCCCGCAACAGCGCATTCATTTCTGCGACGCTGAGCACCCGCCCTGCCCGCACCGATCCATGGCACGCCATTGTCGCGAGCACGTATTCGAGCCGTTCGGCCAGCAGCAGCGATCCGCTTTCATCCTGCGGACCGTGCTTGGCGATATCATCGGCGAGGTCACGCAGCAGCTTGTCCGAATTCGCCTTGGCAAGGGCAGCGGGCAGCGCGCGCACCAGCATGGCAGCAGGGCCAAAGCGTTCGGCCACCAGTCCGAAGCGGGCCAGTCCCTCGACTGCGTCTTCAAGGCGGTCGCAGTCCGCCTCGTCCATTTCGATCACATCGGGCACCAGCAGCGCCTGCGACCGGGCGACCGCCTCCCCTGCCCCGGCGGCTCGCAGCCGTTCCAGAACAAGTCGTTCGTGCGCGGCGTGCTGATCAACCAGCACCAATCCATCGGCGCTTTCTGCGACGATATACGTGTTGGCGACCTGCCCGCGCGCGATGCCGAGCCGGTATTGCGCGGCATCGTGTGCCAGCGGTGCAGCTTCCTCTGCGCGGCCGGTCGGGAGCGCCTGCGCGATGTCTTGCGCATTCCACGCCGGGCGCGGTTCGCTGACATGGCTCCCCTGCGCGGCCCAATCGCGGCCATCGAAGATTGATCGCAGCGCAGCAGGCTCTTCGCGCACAGGCTCCGCCATCCACCGGCTCATCGCCGCGCGGTCCGGCCCCTGCGCGGATCGCCGGTCGCCTGTGCTGAGCGCCTGACGCAGGCCCGAGACGATGAAACCGCGCACCCCGGCAGAATCGCGAAACCGGACCTCGGTCTTGGCCGGGTGAACGTTTACATCCACATCGAGCGGCGGCAGGTCGAGGAATAGCGCCAGCACCGCATGGCGATCGCGCGCCAACATGTCGGAATAGGCCCCGCGCACCGCGCCCACCAGCAGTCGATCCTTTACCGGGCGACCGTTGACGAACAGATACTGATGATCCGCCACCCCGCGATTGTAGGTCGGCAGGCCCGCCAGCCCCGTCAGCCGCATGGTGCCGTGCTCCGTCTCGCGCATCAGATCGATGGAGACCGCATTGTCCTTCAACTCGCGCGCGACGATCTGCGAGATGCGCGTGGGCAGGTCTTCGTGCGATTGCGTCGCCAGCGCGCGGCGCGATTTGCCTTCGGCACCGTTTTCCAGCGAGAAGGCTATGTCGGGCCGGGACATGGCGAGGCGGCGCACGATATCGAGGCAGGCGATGTATTCGCTGCGCGGCGTGCGCAGGAATTTGCGGCGTGCGGGGATCTTGGCAAACAATTGCTCCACCCGCACCCGCGTCCCCACCGGCAGCGCGGCGGGGGCATCCTCAACCCGCTCGCCATGATCGACCACGGTGCGCCAACCCTCGGCAGCACCCGGCACCCGGCTTTCGATCGTCAACCGCGCGACGCTGGCGATGGAAGGCAGTGCCTCCCCGCGAAATCCAAGGGTCGCGACCAGCTCAATCGCATCATCGGGCAGTTTGGATGTCGCGTGGCGTTCGAGTGCCAGACCAATGTCGTCGCGGGTCATTCCGCAGCCATCGTCCGTCACCTCCAGACGGGTCAGCCCGCCATCGCTCAGCACCACGGTGATTCGCTGCGCGCCAGCGTCTATCGCGTTCTCGACCAGCTCTTTCAGGGCCGCTGCGGGCCGTTCGACCACTTCGCCAGCAGCAATCCGGTTCACCAGATCGATAGGAAGGCGGCGAATGTGTGGCTGTATTTCGGGCATTTGTCGCAGCCTACCCGTCAGTTGCCGCAAATTCGAGGGCCACGGTGTATAATTACCACGACCGTCAACAAATTTTTTGGCCTTTTTGTCAAGGTTTCGCTAGGCGGAACGTGCAGTGGGACACTTTCGGAATGCGATCCGCAACGAGTGAGTCTCGTGTGGACCATACCATTTCGGCAAATCACGGAAAAAAATAGAACATGAGTTTCTTTTCCAACCTTTTCAAATTCGGCTCGCAGAACCTGGCGATCGACCTCGGCACAGCCAACACGCTGGTGTATGTGCAGGACCAGGGCATCGTCCTGAATGAACCTTCGGTCGTCGCGATCGAGACAATCAATGGCATCAAACGGGTCAAGGCCGTGGGCGATGATGCCAAGATGATGATGGGCAAGACACCCGACACGATTGAGGCCATCCGGCCTCTGCGCGATGGCGTCATTGCCGACATCGAAATCGCCGAGGAAATGATTAAGCACTTCATTCGCAAGGTGCATGGCAAGCGTAACCTGTTCCGCTATCCCGAAATCGTGATTTGCGTACCCTCGGGCTCGACCTCGGTTGAAAAGCGCGCGATCCGCGATGCTGCCTCCAATGCCGGCGCATCCGAAGTCCACCTGATCCTGGAACCCATGGCTGCCGCAATCGGCGCTGATATGCCGGTCACCGAGCCGGTCGGCTCAATGGTGGTCGATATCGGCGGCGGCACGACGGAAGTGGCCGTACTGTCCTTGCGCGGGTTGGCTTACACCACTTCGGTGCGCACCGGCGGAGACAAGATGGACGAAGCGATTGTCTCCTATGTCCGGCGCCACCACAACCTGCTGATCGGGGATGCGACTGCTGAACGGATCAAGAAAGATTACGGCATCGCCGTCGTTCCCGAAGACGGCATTGGTGAACTGATCACGCTGAAGGGCCGCGATCTGGTCAACGGCGTGCCCAAGGAAATCACCATCAATCAGGCGCATGTGGCAGAGGCGTTGTCCGAACCCATCGGCGCCATTGTCGAAGGTGTGCGCATCGCGCTCGAAAACACCGCGCCCGAACTTGCCGCCGATATCGTCGATCAGGGCATTGTGCTGACCGGGGGCGGCGCATTGATCCGCCGTCTGGACGAGCATCTGCGCGAGGAAACCGGCCTGCCGGTCTCGGTCGCCGAGGATCCTCTCACCTGCGTCGCAATCGGCACCGGCCGCGCAATGGAAGACCCGATCTATCGCGGCGTCCTGATGACGGCGTGAGTGCGGCGTCGAGCCGCTAAGCAAGGGGACTAGAGCCATGGCGCCGCCTGCATCGCGCCGATCGGGCTTCTCGAAAAAAGCGCAATATTCGGTATTTACCGGGTATATCGTCGCCGCGCTTGGTGCGTTGGCGGGGCTGGCCCTGCTCGCCCTGTCGCTGTGGCAACCTGGTGCCATGGCGCCATTGCGCGGCGCTGCGCATGACGTTGTCTCGCCCGCCGGTGAAACGACGGCTGTGGTTCGCTCCGGGTCCGGCAGTGCGTGGGACGCCTTCACCGGATACTGGCGCGCGGGATCGCAAAATGCGCGTCTGCGCACAGAAGTCGAAATTGCCCGCATCCGGCTTGGTGAAGCGGACGCGGT
The DNA here is from genome assembly GCA_038246695.1 of Sphingomonadales bacterium. Taxonomy (GTDB): domain Bacteria; phylum Pseudomonadota; class Alphaproteobacteria; order Sphingomonadales; family Sphingomonadaceae; genus Erythrobacter. The sequence continues at coordinate 6,841 of JBBRVR010000045.1, read as the reverse complement.
TGTCGCAGAGAACAGGCGGCTGAAGGCGCTGCTCGGACTTTCGGAAGGCGAGATCAAGCCGGTCGCGACCGCGCGCCTGATCGGGTCCAGCTCCACCAGCAGTCGCCGCTTTGCCTATGTCGGCGTCGGTCGCGCAGATGGGGTTACAGTGGGAATGCCGGTGCGATCTGCGCGCGGCGTGGTTGGCCGCGTGCTGGAAGTTGCGCGCACCTCATCACGGGTCTTGTTATTGACCGACAGCGAAAGCGTGCTTCCGGTGCGCCGGGCCAAGGACGATACGGTCGCCTTTGCCGAGGGGCGCGGTGATGGTTTTCTGCGCATTCGCCTAATCAATCTGGGGCTCAACCCGCTGAAGGTGGGCGATGTGTTCGTCACCAGCGGCGCGGGCGGCTATTACCGGCCGGGCGTGGCCGTGGCGATCCTGACCGAGTTGACCAACGATGGCGGAATAGCTCGGCTGATGGCCGATCCATCCGCCACCGATTTTGTCAGCATCGAGCCGATCTATGAAGCCGCCACGGTCGAGGTTGCACAAACCCCTACTGAACGGCGACTTGAACCGGAGCCTGCGCCAGATGCTGGGACGCAGACCGCTCAGGACAGCGGCAATTGATCGACCGGATATCACCCCGATCGCGCGCTGGTCGCTACGGCAGCGGGATCAACCGCACCGTGTCGCCATGGCGCGCGCTCAGCGTCCCTTACGCCACGATCATGGCGGGATCATTGCTGCCGTTTCTTTTGATCGCCGATGTGATGCCGATCGTCCCGCCGCTCGGATTTCTGATGCTGCTGGGCTGGCGGATCGTGCGCCCCGGCCTTTTGCCGTTATGGATCGGCGCGGCGCTGGGCGCGTTTGACGATCTGTTCAGCGGGCAGCCGTTTGGCAGTGCCGTACTGTTGTGGTCGCTGACCATGATCACGCTCGAGCTGATTGAAACGCGCTTTCCGTGGCGCGGTTTTTGGCAGGACTGGTTCAGCGCCGGTCTAGGCATCGCGATATATATTCCCGCCGCAATGGTGGTTTCCGGAAGTCAGATAACTCTCCCCATGGCGATTGCAGCCGTGCCGCAGATCGTGATCTCGATTCTGCTTTACCCTTTTCTTGCCCAGGTGGTCGCAAGTTTCGACCGGTTCCGTCTCTCGCGGACGCGGAGGATCGGTTGAAAAAGTGGTTTTCGAAGGACAGGCGATCATCACGGCGTGGGCCGCTGATCAATGCGTCCACGCTCAGGAATGCGTTTGACCGGCGCAGCGTAGTGATTGGCTCTGTGCAAGGCGGCGTCGCGGTGTTGCTGGCGGCGCGCATGGGCTATCTCGCGATTGCCCAGAACGAGAAATACCTGCTCGAATCCGAAAGCAACCGAGTCAACCTGACTTTGATCCCGCCGCGCAGGGGCTGGATTCTGGATCGCAACGGTGCCCCGCTCGCCTCCAACCGTGCTGATTTCCGGGTCGACATCATCCCTGAACGGCTGAACAATCCCGAACGCGCGATCAACCAGATCGGCGAGCTGCTGGCGCTGGAGCCTGCTCGTATCGCCGATATCAAGGCCGAGGTGAGTCGCAGCCGTGGCTTTGCGCCGATCGAGGTGGCCAGCGGTCTGAATTACGAACAATTCGCCGCCCTCAGCGTGCGCCTGCCCGATATGCAGGGCGTCGTCCCGCAGCGTGGCTTTTCGCGGTTCTATCCCACTGGTCCCAGCGTCGGCCACCTGATCGGCTATGTCGGCCCCGCCTCCGCCGAGGAATACGAGGCCGATCGCAACCCGCTGCTGATCACGCCGGGCTACAAGATCGGCAAGGATGGGCTGGAAAAACAGTTCGAGCAAAACCTGCGCGGCACAGCGGGTGCGCGCCGCGTGGAAGTGACCGCCAGCGGCCGGATCGTGCGCGATCTGGAAACGCGCGAGGATATCCAGGGCAATCCGGTCAAGCTGACGATCGACGGGCCGTTGCAGGATTATGCCGCGCGCCGCATCGGTCTGGAAAGCGGCTCTGTGGTGGTCATGGATTGCGACACCGGTGATTTGTTGTGCATGGCATCCATGCCCAGTTTCGATCCCAACAGCTTTTCCGACGGGATCGGCGGCGTCGAATACGCGATGCTGCGCGATGATGATCGCGTGCCGCTGCGCAACAAGGTGTTGAAAGGCCTCTATCCCCCCGGCTCTACGATCAAGCCCATGCACTGCATGGCCTTTCTGGAGGCCGGGGTGCAGCCCAATGAAACCATCGTGTGTGGCGGCGGGCGGCGGATCGGCAACCGATTCTTCAACTGCTGGAGCAATCACGGCACCGTGAACATGGCAAAGGCCATTTATCAGAGCTGTGACAGTTACTTCTATCACTTCGCGCAGGCTGTCGGTTTTGACAAGGTGGCGGCAATGGCATCGAAGATGGGCCTGGGGCATCAGTTTCCCCTGCCCGTCACCAGCCAGTTTTTCGGCACCGTGCCAACGCCCACTTGGAAGGAAAAGAAGTTTGGTCGTCCGTGGGAACCATACGATACGGTCAACGCCTCCATTGGGCAGGGATACTACCTCACCAGCCCGCTGCAGTTGGCGGTGATGAGCGCGCGGTTGGCCACAGGCAAAGTGCTGACCCCCCGGCTGATTCTCGACGGGTCGGATAGCAATCCTGCCAGCTTTGGCTTCAAGGATGAAGAGATAACCTACATCCGTCAGGCGATGAGCGATGTGGTGAATGGTCCCGGCACTGCCGGGCGCGGGCGGCTGCCGTTCCCCGATATCCAGATGGCGGGCAAGACCGGGACCGCGCAGGTCGTCTCCCTGCGCATTTCGGACGGGAAAAGCGGCCCGTGGAAATACCGCGACCATGGCCTGTTTGTGTTCTTCGCCCCGACCGACAAGCCGAAATACGCCGGCGCGGTAGTGATAGAACATGGCGGCGGCTCGGGCGCGGCCTATCCGATTGCACGCGATGTAATGACATACCTGTTCGACCCGCAAAAAGGGTTGGACATGCTAAAGCAGATGGAAGGTGAATGGGGTGGCACCGCGCAGCAAAGGCTAGAACGGCGCTATGCCGCCTATGCCGCTGAACGCGGAGCCAGCGTCACGCCGCCCCCGCGGCGCGACGAGGATATTTTCGATCAGGTCGAGGCAGAGGCGCGCGTTGCCGCGCAGCAATCGGAAGCAATCGCAACCGATGCCATCGCGCCGCGCCCGAACCCGACAGCCTCGGGCAGTCCACCGCCCGGCGTAAACCGCCCGCCTGCAGGCAGCACTGCACCCGTCAGCGCGCCATCGACACCGGCGTCAACGCCTCCCGCCTCCCCTGCTCCCGGCACGACGGGAGGCGCACAATGACGCTTGCCCGCACCGATAACCGCCGTTCTGTCATACCCGAACCCATCGCGCGTCAGCCGTGGCGAATGCTCATCCCGCTGTTCATGCTCGTCGCATTCGGCGCAGCGGTGCTGTTTTCCGCCGCCGGTGGATCGATGCAGCCTTTTGCCAGCTCGCATCTATTCCGGTTTGGCGTGTTTCTGACCATGGCAATGGTGATCACCGTTGTCCCGCGCGATCTGGTGAGATTGCTGACCTATCCCGCCTATATCATAGTGCTCGTTCTGCTGATCGCGGTGGAGATCATGGGGCAGGTCAACGGGGGCAGCCAGCGCTGGCTGGACCTGGGCTTCATGGTGCTGCAACCGTCTGAGCTGATGAAGCCGGTCATCGTTGTGGTACTGGCGCATTATTATGCCACTTTGCCGGCCGGTATGATCGGCAGTTGGCGGGCGTTGGTGGTGCCGGGCGCAATCCTCCTTGCACCGGTTGCGTTTGTGCTGATTCAGCCCGATCTGGGCACTTCGCTTGCAATTGCGTTCGGCGGAGGGGTGGTGATGCTGCTAGCCGGATTGCCATTACGCTGGTTCATCGGTGCAGGCCTCGCTGGTGCCGCGCTGGCCCCCTTGGCGTTCTTTTTCGGTCTGCAACCGTATCAACAGCGGCGCGTCATGACGATGTTCAATCCGGAATCCGATCCGCTGGGTTCGAGCTATCACATCATCCAGTCCAAAATCGCCATCGGATCAGGCGGTATCTTTGGCAAGGGCTTCAACAACGGATCGCAAAGCCACCTGCAGTATCTGCCCGAACCACACACCGATTTCGTGTTCGCGACCATGGCCGAGGAATGGGGTCTGGTCGGAGGCCTGTTCGTGATCGCGGTGTTCAGCATCATCCTTCGCTGGGGTCTCAGCGTAGCGCGCGAAAGCCGTGACCGGTTTTCCAGTCTGCTGGCCGCCGGGATGAGCGCGACGATCTTTTTCTACGTGGCGGTCAACCTGTTGATGGTGATGGGCATGGCCCCGGTGGTGGGCATCCCCCTGCCCTTCATGAGCCATGGCGGTTCGTCCATGCTGACCAACATGATCTGCATCGGAGTGCTGATGATGGTGAACCGCTGGAATCAGCGCGCCCCTCGTGGCGGACTGTCAGGCAATTGACTAGATCCGCAACAGGCCAAGTTTGAGCGCGGTAACGATCGCGCCAACCCGATCTGATGCACCCAGTTTGGCATAGATTCGCTTGGTATAGGTCTTGACCGTGTCGCCAGAGATTTCGAGGATTGCGGCAATACTGGTGATTGATTTTCCGCGCGCGACCCATTGCAGAACTTCGCGTTCGCGTTCCGAGAGTTGGGGCACGGTGTTGGTGGCGTCCAGCAGAACACACACTCGCTGATGTGCGACCTGAGAAACAGCGCGCACTGTTCCAAGATTCTGGTCGGGAACATCGTCGACAGGTATTCCGAAATCGAACGCCGCATAGGCATCTCGCCCGTTCGGCCCGAACAGCGGGACGCCAAAGCCGTGGATAAGTCCGGCCTCGTCCATCGCGGCGAAATAGGCCTCGTTCTCGGGTAGATTTGGGGCGACTTCGCGCGCATCTTTCCAGGTGAGCATCGCGCCGTGGCGCATGGTGCGTTCGGGAATTGGATCGCTCAGGCGAAAATCAGAACTGTCGTAGCGTTCCAGCCATTCAGGGTCGAACCCAAGAGCATAGACAATTGTGCGCATGGAATTGGGCGCGTCGAATTGCGGCGTCAGGTGATAACTGCGCCGGATCGCGCCCTGATCGCCGCAGATGCTGCTCGAATATAACAGGATTTCTCCGACATCTTTAAGAGACTCAATCCAGGCGAAATATTTTTGCATTGCATAACTCTCTAGCCGAAGTCCCCCAGTTGGGCGACTTTCCGCAAACGTCAATCTGCGCGATAACCATAGCTCTTTCAGAAAAGTCGGGCATTCGGGTCGCAGGCGCTGCTTTAACAGCGGCGCATTCTTTGATGCTTGGCTTCAAGTCCTGGCGGCGATGGCACCCCCCAATTCGCCATCTGCCGCCAGGCAATACTTGCCACTCCAACGGAAAGCCAGGTGACCATGTCGCAGGAAGATAAAGCGCGACTACCTTTCGCCAATATGGAAGCACGCAATCCGGCGGCGACAAGTCCGATCAAAGCCAATGAACCGAACGATGTATTGAGCGCCCGGTTGGTCGATGCGATCCATCACCGCCAGTCAAACGGTGAAGCAACCACGCTGCGCGATCTTCATCGCTTGCTGGATGTGGTGCAGCCTGTCGCATTGCGGCTTGCCTATCGTCTACAAGATGCAGGTGTTGCCGAAATCGAATCCGATGCGACAGATGCCTTCGCGGCAAAAATCATAATCGTTACGACGGCATAACGCGGATCATCCCCATGCTCCCGGCTCAAGTCTGACACCCGCTAACTCGGAACATGCAAAAGCGGTGGAAGACGATCTGCAAAAGAGGGCGAGTGCGGCACGAAACGCTTGATATCGTCACCCGGATCGCTAAACGCAGCGCCTCGTCTGATTCGTGTGCGGCCCCGGTCCCCGACAGACACTCCGATGAAACCGTCGGAATGGACGCATAGCTCAGTTGGTAGAGCAGCTGACTCTTAATCAGCGGGTCCTTGGTTCGAACCCAAGTGCGTCCACCAAAAACTCCTGAAAAACCAAGGTTTTAACGAACACCCTCTGATAGTGTGGAACCTGGAAAGTGGTTCTAGGTTCCGTATAGGTTCCACCCTGCCCGCTTGAACGTTGAAAAACAGCCCCGAACGCGGATGAACAGCGACCACCAAAAAGCGAATCACGGCCACTTTACTGGACGTCGATCCGTGGTAGTTTTGGGGTTATGGAACGAAGCCCTGAAACCGGATTTCACAGCCATCTCTGGCCAGCCTGGCAGCGCCGGGGCTGAACCGTGGTCGGGCTCGCGAATTCCCGGATCATCCTCGACGATCTTGCGGATCAGCTTTGCGCCGGCGATCTCCTTCAGGGACGCGTACAAATCCGGGCCGCGCTTGCCGATTGCGAGCATTGGATTGACCAACGCCTCAAATGGCTGAGGTGGATACGCTTCACGGCAATCGGCTCCCTCGCCAGTTCGACCGCTTTGATGGCCGCGAGTGCCTTCAGCCTTTGGCCGCCGGAATGGACATCAGGCAATTGGATCGGAGGTTCCCTCCTCGTCTGGGGGCTAACCGAATATCTCCCGGTACTGGTTCAGAGAACCAATTTTCATCGTTCAAAACAGTCCCCCTTGAACGACGAGAGGCTTGCCCCATTGCGCAGCTATCTGGAACAAGCAGCAAACGCCCCGGGACGGATATGCGATCAGGATGGCAACCCAGTTTCACGAGAGTTCTTGCTCAACCCGTGGGCTGTCCTACTTTTTTCCGAACGGAAGGAAATGCGGCAACTGGCAACAGTCGGTTCCAAGGGTGTCATGAGAGCTCGTCATCCCGATTGGCTCGTGACATCCTGCCCCCAAACGAAGGT
>JBBRVR010000044.1:0-23632 GCA_038246695.1 Sphingomonadales bacterium | reverse complement strand
GCACAATGTAAGCGAGCGGTATGAAACGACAGGTCAGAATTGGGTTGTCCTAGCGTAGTTCCTATTTTATATTTGCGCGTATATTCAGAAGGATAGGGTTCAATGGCGGGCTCTAGAGTACTCTCGGCAGATACCATCCAGCATTTTGCCAAGGTTGGGGTCGGGCGTTCGAATCGCCTCGCCCGCTCCAGTTTTTTGTCGGTAAGCCAGTGAGATCCGAGATGGTTGGGCTGTACGCGACGCGGCAGCGGCTTTCGCGATGGTTCCCCACGTTGTCGGCATTATCGCGCTTTCGCTGCATTGACGCTTGCATTCACCAAGCGCAGCGCTACGTATACGATATGTTATCTCATTAAATCGTTGGAGCCTTTTATGTCCAGTAGCACGACTCGTTTAGTCATCGCCACTACGCTTGCTTTCGCCGTCTACACGCCAGCGGCTTTGGCAAATGTTGCAGAAGGCGCTACGACCGACGACGGAGACCAGCCCCAAACGAGGGTCGAGAAAAAACGCGAGGATGTACGTGGTGATGATCCGCATGATCGCGGGGAAATCCTGGTCACGGCCGATACATTACGCCAGCTTGATTTCATTGGCGGCCAGTCGGTTGTTGAAGTGGAAGAAATTCAGCGCAACCTTAACGGCCAATTAGGCGAAGTGCTGGCCAAACTGCCGGGCGTTTCAGCCAGCAGTTTTGTCCCGGGCGCATCACGCCCGATTCTGCGCGGGCTCGATGGCGAGCGGGTGCGCGTGCTGATCGATGGCGTCGGGACCGCTGATGTGGCAAACACCTCAGCTGATCACGCCACTACAATCGAACCCCTGGTGGTGGAGCGCATCGAAGTTCTTCGTGGGCCAGCAGCATTGCTCTTCGGCAGTCAGGCCATAGGCGGCGTGGTCAACGTCATTGACCGCCGGATCCCCATCAGCAGGCCAGAAGACGGGTTTCATTTGGATGCCTTGGCCGCCACTGATACTGCGTCCAACCTGCTGAGCGGCGGGGCATCACTTGATGTTGCTTTTGGCCAGAGCCTCGTTCTTCATTTCGATGGTTCGTACCGCGATACCGACGATATCGATATCTCCGGTTTTCAACTCGCGCCCGGTCTGCGGGCCAGCGTTCTCTCCGATGCTGTCGACCTTGAGGCTGATGGCGACACCGTTGGGGCCGCAGAATTGCGTGCGGTGGCCAATCAGAGTGGATTTGTTCCCAACACTGCAACCCAAACCTACACTTTGAATGGCGGCTTTGGTGTCATCCTGGATGAAAGCACAATCGGCGCATCAATCGGGTATTATGATACCAATTATGGTCTGGCAGTGCGGCCGGGCGGCGAAGAAGGGGTCACCATCGGCCTTGAACAATTGCGCGCGGATTTGCGGGCCGATGTTGCTTTGGGCGATGGCTTTTTCTCGCGCCTCAAGCTGCGCGGCGGGTTTTCCGACTACACCCATACCGAATTTGAAGGCGACGAAGTTGGCACTGTGTTCGATACTCAGTCCATCGAAGCCCGAGTGGAGCTTGCCCAGCGATCAGGCGGGGTGATTGGCGCGCAATACACCTTCCGCGATTTTCAGGCGGTTGGTGAAGAGGCGTTTGTGCCGCCCAATGAAACTGCGCAGCTTGCTATCTTCACCGCGCAGGAGATTGATTTTGGGCCAATCCAGCTTGAAGGGGCTGGTCGCTTTGAAACTGTCGATGTTGAATCGCAGGTGCTGGGATTGCAGCGCGATTTTGATCTGTTTTCAGGCGCCGCGTCATTGGTCTTCTCGCCCGGCGACGAGAATATCCGTTTTGGGATTACAGGGTCGCGGTCCGAACGCGCGCCCGCTGGCGAGGAATTGTTCGCCGATGGCCCGCATGTGGCGACCCAGATATTTGAAATCGGCGATCCGAACCTTGACGTCGAAAGCGCCTGGGGAGCCGAAGCCTTTGCGCGTGGACGGATCGGCGCTGTCACGTTCAGCGCGTCTGTTTACCACCAATGGTTTAACGATTTCATCTTCCTGCAAGACACCGGCACCATCGAAGACGATCTGCCTGTGTTTGTGTTCCTGCAACAGGATGCCGATTTCTTCGGGGCAGAAGGCGAAATTCGCGCTCCGTTGATCGACAACGATGGGTTCGCACTGATTGCCGACCTGCGCGCATCTTATGTCGAAGCGGACTTCGACGATGGGACCAACGCACCTCGCATTCCGCCGCTGTCGCTGTTTGGCGCGTTGGAAGCGCAGACCACCCTGTTTGATCTGCGCGGCGAAGTGCAATACTTCGGGCAGCAGGACGATGTGGCAGCGTTTGAAACGTCAACCGATAGCTTCACACTTGTGAATGCTTTCGCTACTTTCCGCCCGTTCAAGGCAAGCCAAAGCGTCTCGGTTCAGATTGCTGCCGATAACATCTTTGATGTAAACGGTCGCCGCCATGCCAGCTTCACCAAAGACTTTGTGCCGCTGGTGGGCCGCAATTTCCGTGCGAGCGTGCGCCTGAGCTTCTGATAAAGCAGCGAGCCCCCGCCCGCGCGGGGGCTCGCCATCGGCCCATGTTTCTCCCTAGTTCTCCAGCGCAAAAGTCAGTTCGGCGTGTTCCTGAAGCCGGTCGACCAGCGCCTCGCCTAGGAACGATCCCGGCGTGCCAACGCCGCCGGGCACATCGCTGGCGAGAAGGCCCATCGCGGTTTCGGTGATCATCCGGCTGGTTGAGCCATAGCCCGGATCATACTTGCCCTTGACGCTGTAGTGCAACGCCTCCTGCCCATCGGGGCCCTCGGCCACGAACACCACATCGTAGAAACCCTTTTCACGCTCTTCCTTCGTCGGGCCCTCGCCCGGCTTGGGCGCTTTTGCGCCGAACGGGTTTTTCATCATTTCGGCCACTGCATTGGCCGCCGCCTTGCCCGCTTCGCCGGGGCTGGTGAGCATCATTTCATCGTACTGGAAATCCTCGCCATAGGGATGCCCCAGCAGGAAATTGGTGCGGTGCACGTTCTTTGTATTGATCGGCGCCATAATGAACGGAGCGGCCCATTTGCCAAGATCGCTTTCATAGCTTGGCACCATGCCCGATGGCTGGCTCGGCCCATCAAAGCCGGGGGTCAGCGCAAACGGGTCGCGCAGTACGTTGATGAGAGAGGGCTTCTTCGCCGCCGCCTTCATCGTCGCGCCCAGGCTGGCCGCTGTGCCGCCCGAAAACGTACCCGCCATCGCGCGCACGCGGCCACGGATGCGCTTTGCCGGTTTGCCAAAGCGTTCCTTCGCGGCCTTTTGCGTCATCATCACGCCCAGATCGAAAGGGATCGAATCAAATCCGCTGGAAAAGCAGATGCGCGCCCCGCTGGTGCGAGCATTGTCGTGATGTTCTGCAATCTTTTCCGCCATCCATGCGGGCTCTCCGCACAGATCGGCATAGTCGGTGCCAGTCATCACGCAGGCGGTGAGGAGCTTGTCACCGTAAAGTTGATACGGGCCGACCGTGGTGATGACGACCTTCGTGCGGCGGCACATCGCCTCCAGTTCGCCCAGATTGTCGGCGTTGGCCACAACCAGCGGAGTGGTGGCAGGCGCGCCGATTTCGTCGCGCACTTCCTCCAGCTTCGTCAGATTGCGTCCCGCCATCGCCCATTTTGGCGCGTCCTGGCCGCTGCCATGATAATTGCTGAGGTATTCCGCGACGAGCCGCCCGGTGTAACCGGTGGCGCCGTAAACGATGATGTCGAATTCAGGACTTGCCATGTGGTGTTCTCCTTTGCCTGTGCGCAATGCTCGCGAGTGGCGGGAGAGTCAAAGGCGCGGGCGCAAGAGCCTTGGGCAAAGTTGACACAATTGACACCGTGTCAGCCGCGAATTCCGGGCATTTCGGCAACATTTTCATAGTGTTGCCACGGGCACGCGAAGTTGACACTTTGCAAAAACCAAACGCAATTGCCCGAGGCTTCTCACGGCTGGTACCAGAGGTGTTGGCGGGGTGTTTCATGGCGCACCGACCATGATGGATCGGGCCTGAGTAGGAAACCCAAACCTCGCGTCAAAGCCGGGGCAGAGTGACCCCGCGCTGGCCCATATATTTGCCCGCGCGGTCAGCATAGGTGATTTCGGGGCGCTCATTGCCTTGCAGGAACAGGAATTGGCAGGCGCCTTCGTTGGCGTAGATTTTTGCTGGCAGCGGAGTGGTGTTGGAAAACTCGAGCGTCACATGCCCTTCCCAGCCCGGCTCCAGCGGAGTGACGTTCACAATGATCCCGCAGCGCGCATAAGTGCTCTTGCCAAGGCAGATGACCAGCACATCCTCCGGCACGCGGAAATATTCGACCGTTCGGGCCAGTGCGAATGAATTGGGCGGGACGATGCAGACATCGGTTTCCCGGTCGACAAAGCTGTTGGGATCGAAGTTCTTGGGATCGACCACCGCGCTGTCGACATTGGTGAAGATCTTGAATTCGGGCGCAACCCGCGCGTCATAACCATAGGACGAAAGCCCGTATGAGATGCACCCCTCGCGCCGCTGCGCCTCCACAAACGGCTCAATCATGCCGTGCGTTTGCGCCTGTTCGCGAATCCATTTGTCGGAGAGAATGGCCATCAGCGAGTGATTCCCGATTGCGGCGGGGGCGGCAAGCGCCGGGGCATTTTTATCCGTGGGAGTCTTTTGGGGGCGGGGGTGACTAAGGGCGAAAGCTGACCTTGCGCTAATGCCCAGCGGGCAGGCGTTTGCTTCAGGCCGGCTTTGCGCCCCGATGTCGGTTATTGATGAGCGGGCCCAGGTAGATTGAAGGCAGACGTGGCGGCATGGTTGCCACGCGCGCCTGTTCAGACCCGACCGGTCTGGTTCAGGTGTCCTTGGGTAACAGTTGATTGCGCATCAGCTTCCCAGCCGCGTTTCGTGGCAACTCCCCGATGCAGACCAACACCTTGGGTCTTTTATAGCGCGCCAGGTTCGTTGCGAAAGCATCGTTCAGGAGAGGCTCGATATTATCCGGTCCGCTCGCCACGTAGAAGTAATGGATCGCTTGGCCCCATTCGGGGTCGGAAACGCCGACCGCCGCGCCTTCGACCAGTCCGGGAACTGCTTGCGCAGCCTGTTCAATCTCCTTGGGATAGACGTTCAATCCGCCAGAAATGATCAGATCGGATTTTCGGTCGATGATATGATAGAAACCTTCCTCGTCGCGGCGCGCGATATCGCCGACGGTCAACCATCCATCACTTAAAGCGGCCTTGGTCTCTTCCGGCTTTCCCAGATACCCGCTGAAAACATAGGGACTGCGGCAGAACAATTCGCCTGTTCCGGCCCCGGCGACCAGATTGCCCTCATCATCGCGAAGCTGGATTTCCATGTTGGGGAACGGCGTTCCCACGCTGCAGTTCTTGCGCAATTGGTCGCGGGGCCGAATATTGGTTACAATCCCGCCTTCGGTAGAACCGTAGGTCTCATGATAAAGGCCCTCGCCAAAAAGCTCCACCAGATGGCGCTTGTTCGATTGGGGCATGGCTGCCGCGTTGGAAATCAGCGCCTTGAGACGGTGCCCGGCAACCATCGCACACGCGGTATCGCCAAGTTCCAGGAACCGCATTGCATGGGTCGGAACGATGAATGTTCCGGTGATGTCCCCCTTGGCGAGACGGGCCAGAATGTCCGGCGCCTTGAGTTCATGCGCCAATGTTGTGGTCCCGCCAAACAGCAGCGGGGCGACTGCAAAGGCAAACCCGGCACCATGGCACAACGGGGTCAGGGCCAGAAAATGATCGTCCGGGCCAAAGCAGCCATATTCGGCCGCCATCGCGTGAATGGTCAGCACCCGGCTGCGATGGGAGATCATCACTCCCTTGGGCTTTCCGGTCGTGCCCGATGTGTAGCAGATGCCAAAGCAATCTTCGCCCTGCGCAAGTTCGGCAAGTGCAGCACCATTATACCTGGCAATGCTCGCTTCGTAGTCCAGCCCGCGCGTTGCAAAAACCGGCACGCCTGTATCTGCCAACGCTTCCCTAGTCTCGTGCAGGCCAGGGTCGATCCAGATCGCCTTCGGCTCGCAATCCTCGATAATGCGCAGGATTTCGGGAGGCGAGAGCATGGGGTTGGCAGTAACAACGGCTGCTCCACTGGCAGAAAGGCCCGCCACCAGTTCGATATATTCGGGGCAATTGGGCGCTATCAGCAGCACCCGATCGCCGCATGTGATCATCGCGTCTTCAGCGGCCAAGGCAGCAACCTGAGCGATCCGCGCTGCCAGCTCGCCGTAGGTCAGATCGCGGCTTCGCGAGCAGATCGCATGCTTGCCCGGCGCGCGGGTGGCAGCGCAAAGAATGCTGCGGGCGATGGTCAGTGCCGGAACGACATTCGTCATGAGTTACCTCGCCATCCGCGCTTCAAGCTTGTCAAACACGCGCAGCGCGTTGCCGCGCACCACCAGCCGATGCGCCTCTGGTCGCAATCCATGATCGGCCAGTTCGGCAAGGCCGCGCTCGGGATCAATGACGGGCCAGTCGGTACCCCAAAGGACCTTCTCCTTGCCGTAACTGTCCATGTATCGGACCAATGCATCCGGCAGATGTTTTGGAGCGTAGGCGTCGATCCCGATGAAGACGTTGGCATGTTTCCACGCCATCGCAATCATCTCTTCGGCCCACGGCGTGCCGACATGGATGCCGATCAGCTTGAGTTCGGGAAAATCGATTGCCACCTGGTCCAGCAGGATGGGCCTGGCGACTGATGGCAGACGGACATCCTTATGGTAGATCAGGTTTTGGCCGACCTGCATCATGATCGGGATGCCGAGCTCGCAGCATTTGGCGTAAACCGGATAACACCGCGCAGCATCGGGCGGCATCTGGAACCAGTGCGGGTAGAAATGCGCCCCGACAAAGCCGAGCTCGTTCACGGCGTACTCCAGATCGCGCAGCTGCTGCATGCCCAAGGTCGGATCGACCCCGGCCAGCCCGGAAAAGCGGTCTGGATATTTGTCGCACCAGTGCGCCACGTCGGCGTAGGGGATTTCGAAGGAATAGGTGCGCGTGCGCTCCCCGGCTCGCACCGCGATCAGCAGCGAGTGCTCAACTCCTGCGCGATCCATGCGCCTCAGGTAATCATCGATGGTCACGCCGCCGCGCATATTGGCTGGCATCCGCACCTGTTCCATGAAGGTTGCATCGAACCCGGTCTGGCCCTTGCGCACAGCTTCGGGCGTGAACAGGTTGACGACGATGTCGATAGCTCGCTCAGGCATGTTTCAAAGCCGTCCTTGTCGTGATGCAAGGCGAGCAGGACAAGCGCAACGCCCTGGATCGCTTACCTTTCAGATACATCGGCCTGCCCTCCCAACAGGTGGCTGCAACAACCTGTATCGTCGCGCTTGGCCAGACAGGTGGCCTATCACATTCTGTATACAAATCACCCGTTTTTTGTTGTCCAAGCGCCACTGCGTGCTATTTGTGGATGCAAAGAAGGGAAACCTCATGGCAAAACTGGTCAAGGCTGCAGCCGTTCATGCGTCACCGGTACTGATGGATGCGCAAGGGTGCGCGAACAAGGCGGCGGACTTGATCGCCAAAGCAGCGGCTCAAGGCATCGACCTGCTGGTTTTCCCGGAAGTCTTCATTCCTGGTTTTCCGCATTGGATAAATCTGTATCCGCCGCTGATCCAGGCCGAACTCAATCGGCACTATCAGGATCAATCGGTCGACGTGAATGGCGATGTGATGGCGATCGTACGCAAGGCTGCGGCCGAACACGGCATCTCGGTGGTCATGGGGATCAGCGAAAGGCCGACGAACTCGCGAACATGCTTCAACAGCGTTGTGTTCATCGACAGGGATGGCGCGATCGAGGGCGTCCATCGCAAGCTCAAACCAACCTACGCCGAACGTTACATCTGGGGCGAGGGTGACGGATCACACCTTATTGTGGTTGAAAACAGCTTGGGACGGATCGGCGGGCTCGCCTGCTGGGAGCATGTCATGAATCTTGCGCGTCAGGCTCTCATCGAAGACGGCGAGCAAATTCACGCTGCCCTTTGGCCTTCGCTTTCAACCATGGCCGGTTTCGACCAGGTTGCGAACGTGCAGATCGAAGCGATGATGCGCAATCACGCCCTTACCGGCCAGACCTTTGTCATTTGCGCTTCGAGCCCGATAACCGAAGAAATGGTGGCCTACTTTACCGATCGGCTGGGACCGCAGGAGTTGATGGGTACAGGTGGTGGGTGGACCGCCATCATTCACCCGTTTGCCAATATTCTGGCAGGGCCCGTGACAGGGCTGGAGGAGCAATTGGTTATCGCAGAACTAAACCTCGATGATATTTCGGATGTGAAGCTGTGGGTCGATACGACGGGCCATTATTCTCGCCCCGATGTGCTACGGCTTGAGATTGACAGGGCAAGGCGCAGCAATCTCATAGAAAAGGGCTAGGAGCTTGCGGCAAAGATCGCTTCGGCTTCGGCAGACGTCACGACTTCGGCATACTTGGCTTGCAGATCGAACAGACTTGCATCGTGCGGGTCAGGATGGCGATCGGCACAAGCGTCCCGTACGACGAAGGGGAGAAACCCGTATTGCATTGCATCGAGCGCAGATGCGCGAACGCAACCCGAAGTTGAAAAGCCGCCGATCACCACTGTATCGACGTCCAGATGCCGCAATGTTTCAGCAAGCCCTGTAGCAAAGAAGGCGGACGGATATTTCTTGGTCACGACAAGATCGCCAGCCTCGGGTTCAAGTATGTCTGAGAATGCTCCCAGCGGCGAACCTTGCGTAAAAACCCTGAGGGCAGGCACCTTGCGGTAGAATACCCCGCCGTCTGCGCCTCCCGGCTCGTATACGACATTGGTCAGCACGACGGGACAGCGTGACTGCCGCGCGCGCTGCGCAAGTGTTGCGGCAATTTCCAACGCCGATGCGGCGGTCTCGCAATAGAGCGGGCTATCTGTCTGAGTGTAGGCCACCACCATATCGACCAGCAGCAATGCCGGGCTTCGGCCGGGTTGGAGATGGCCGTCGAAAACCCCGCTGTAACGTGCATCGCGGCCTTCACCTGATGCCATCAGATTACGCCTTCATAACGCAAGCCATCAAGTTGCGAGGCTTCGAGGCCGAGCAGTTCGCCATAGACCTCCGCATTATGCTGTCCCGGCTCCGAAGGAGCGGGCCGGCGTATGCTGGACGGGGTCTGCGACAGCTTGGGAAAGGTGCTCTGCATCTTGATGCTCCCGTGCTTTTCGGTCTCGACCTCGACAATGGCTTCGCGCGCAGCGAAGTGGGGATCGACGAGCATGTCCTTGGCGGTGAACACGCGGCCAGCCGGGATCGAGCTTTCAATCATCGCCGCCTCGACCTCGGTGATGGTGTGCTGGCGCGTCCAGGCATTGATGATTTCGTCCAGCTCAAGCTGGTTCTGGCCGCGCGCCAAGTGCGTTTTGTACCTAACATCCTGCGCCAGTTCCGGCTGGCCGATGGTTTCAGCCAACCGCGCAAAAATCCCGTCATTGTTGGCGCCGATCATGAACGGACCATCGGCGCATTCATAGACGTTGGATGGGGCGATGCCGGGCAAGATCGAGCCGGACCGTTCGCGGATGAAACCGTTGCGGTCGTATTCAGGCACCAGCCCTTCCATCACCTGCAGCACCGCTTCGTATAGTGCGGTGTCGACCACTTGTCCCTCGCCCGTCTTGTCGCGGTGGTGGAGCGCGGCCAGCACGCCCATCGTACCATAGGTCGCGCACAGCGTATCGCCGATGGAGACGCCCATGCGCGAAGGCGCACGGTCGGGCTCGCCCACAATATAGCGCCATCCGCCCATCGCCTCCCCGATCCCGCCGAACCCGGCGCGGCTTGAATAGGGGCCATCCTGACCATAGCCGGACATGCGTGCGATAATCAGGCCGGGGTTCGTGCGGTGGAGTGCTTCGGGCGCTATGCCCCATTTCTCAAGCGTGCCGGGCTTGAAATTCTCGATCAGTACGTCGGCTCCGGCGATCAGCTTTCGGGCAAGCTCCTGACCCTGTGGCACGCGCAGATTGCAAGTAACAGAGCGCTTGTTGCGCGCAATTACTTCCCAGTGCACTTTTTCTTCGCCCTGACCCCACAACCGCATCGGATCACCCGCGCCGGGCGGTTCGATCTTGATAACGTCCGCACCCATATCGCCCAGTAACTGGCCGCAAAAGGGGCCAGCCAGAAGCTGACCCATCTCGATAACGCGCAGGCCGTCGAGTGCGCCCATTATCCGGCAACCTTGGCATAGTCCGGCTGGCGGTGCCAAACCGGCTGTTCGGGTGCGGGCAGGCCGGTATCGGCCTCGCAAGTGGCGCGCAGATCATCGATCCCCGGTCCGTAATCAAACAGCGACAATTCACCGCGGCTACCTTTCATATCGGAGCGCAACGCATCGGTTGCTGCGCGGTCAATCGTATCCTGATCAGTGATGACGACGCCGTAATCGCGCGCACCTTGGACTGTGACCAGCCCCTGGCGGACTTCGAGCGCGACCAGTTCGGGATCGCGGTCGAGCGGGTCTCCCCAGCCACCCCCGCCCCAGGTGATGAAGTGCAGCTTTTCGCCTTCTTTCACCTCGACATCCTCAACCTTGTTACCGACGATCTCGGTCGAGCCATCGATGCGTTCGAGGATTTTGGTCGCGCGCGCGCCCGGATGGCCGCCATTGACGCCCCACGGTGGCACGAACCAGCGGTCGTCATGGATCGCGATCTGGCCATCGGCAAGAAACCGATAGGTCATGTGAATGCCGTTACCACCACGATGAAGCCCTGCCCCGCCGCTGTCCGGCTCGGTCGAGTAGCGTTCGATCCGCAGCGGGAAATAGCGTTCGAGAAACTCGTTGGGGACATTGGTAAAACCCGGCCACAGCGAGTGCCCGTCAGGACCGTCACCCAGCGGGCGGCCCGGAATCCCGCCAAAGCCGATCTGGAACAGCTGGAACCACTCGCCCTTGCTGGCGGGGCGATTGTCCCAGCCCGAATAAAACAGGTGCGGCGATGAGCTGAACCCTGCCGCGTTGAGGAATTTCGGCGTTTTTTGCCCCAGCAACCCGCCCAGAATATCGAAAATCCGTCCCAACGCATGCGTGCGGCCCGATAACGCTGCGGGAAATTTTGGCTTGAGCAGAGATCCTTCTGGAATGCGCACCTCGATCAGATCGTAAAACCCGTCATTGAACAGGATCTGCGGATCGAACACCATGATCATGTAAATGCCAAAGAACATCTTGAACATGTTCTCGTTGAGATAGAAATTGATCGAAGCCAGCGACTGGGGATCTGTGCCTTCGAAATCGAGCACCACCTTGTCGCCCTCGCGGTGCATGGTGCATTTGATCTTGTACGGACCATAGCCCATTCCGTCGTCGCAGATGTAATCCTCGAAGCTGACCGGCTCTTCTGCCACGGCCAGCCCGATCAGCGCTTTCATCGCGCGGTGATTACGAGCGAGCAGCTCCTGCGTTGCGGAAAAGTAGATGTCGTCCCCAAACCGCCCGGCCATTTCGACCACGCGATTGGCCGCGACCCGGCAGCTGGCGATCAGCGCGTCGAGATCCGCCTGGCACCAGTCGGGCTTGCGCGTCTGGTGCATCACCAGTTTGATCAGGTCTGCGTTGTATTCGCCCTGTTTCCAGATCTTGACCGGCGGGATGCGCACACCTTCCTCGAAGATCGACTTTGCGCGGATCGGCATCGAACCCGGAACGCTTCCGCCAATGTCGGACTGGTGGCCAAACATCGCGGTGTAGGCGATCAAGCGGCCACCCTTGAAGACCGGCAACAGCACCAGCCAGTCGTTGGAATGCGAAATCGCGCCTTCGCAGGAGTAAGGATCGGACAGGAAGATCATGTCCCCATCCTCCAGCGTGCCATCGAACCCGCGCAGGAAGCCGTCGATAAAGCTGCCAAACTGGCCGACGATCATCTTGCCCGCAGGATCGGCGATCAGCGGGAAGCTGTCCCCTTGTTCGCGGATGCCGGGCGACATGGCGGTGCGCACCAGCGTCGCATCCATTTCGATCCGGGCGTTGCGAAGCGCGTTTTCGATGATGTCGAGCGTGACCGGGTCGATGTCGACCTTGTTCAGCGGGACCGGGTTGGTTTCGATAATCTGTGCCGGCATGGTTTCAGACTCCCTTTGCGCGGTTTGGCGCGGGATTGATGAGGATGTTGCCGACCGCATCGATGGTGGCGAGGCAATCGGCCTCGACCAGCGTGGTCGAATCCATTTCGGTGATGATGGCGGGACCGGGAATGCTATCGCCCTGGCGCAGCCTGCCGCGGTCGTAGATGATCGCGTCGTGGTCCTTGCCGTTTATCCATAAGGTGTGATCGCGGATCTTGGCGGCAGAGGGATCCCCGTCGCCCTGTTCCAGTTGCGCGGCATCCAGCTGCAGCGCCTCGCCCAACGCCACTGCTCGCAAGTTCACGATCTCATGAGGGGTTTCCATGTTGAACGTGAACAGGCGGCGATGCTCTTCCTCAAATCGCGCCAGAATGCCGTCCATCCCCTTGTCGCGCAAAGTTTGCTGATCGATCGACAGCGGCACTTCGAAAGCTTGCCCGGCATAGCGCACATCGACTTCGAACTGGCTGGTAATCGAACCTTCCGGAATGCCGTCCGCTGCAAGTTCCTTGCGGGTTTGCGTGGCCATCTCGTCCAGCAGATCGACGAGCTCGCTGACATCGGTTTCACGCGCCAGCCGGCTGAAACTGCGTGCCGTTTCGGTCCGCATCCGCGTGGTCGCGTCGCCAAGTGCGCAGAGCACTCCGGGCGAGACTGGACTGATCGCGGGCCAACTGCCCATCAGCCGGGCGACCGCGCACACATGCAGCGGTCCTGCCCCGCCAAACCCCATCAGCGCAAATTCGCGCGGATCGTAGCCTTGCTGGACAGAGATCATCCTCAGCGCACCGAACATATTCTCGTTGACGATATCAATAATGCCGCGCGCCGCTTCCATCAGCCCGATGTCGAGCGCGTCGGCGATGGTCTGGACGGCCTTCTTCGCGCCTTCGCGGTCGAGCTGAAAACTCCCGCCGAGCAGGTCTTCGGGCAGGTAGCCGAGCACCACATTGGCATCAGTCACAGTCGGCTGAACGCCGCCTTTGTTATAGGCCACCGGGCCCGGCACCGCGCCCGCGCTTTCCGGGCCGACACGCAGCGCTCTGGTAAGTTCGGGCACATGCGCGATCGAACCGCCGCCTGCACCCACGGTTTTCACATCAAGCGAGGAGGCCCGCACCGACAAATGCCCGACTTCGGTTGTGCGCACCCGGCGCGGTTCGAGATTTTCGATCAGCGCAACGTCGGTGGATGTGCCGCCGACATCAAGCGTCAGGATATTCTTGTAACCCGCATTGCGCGCCACCCACAGCGCGCCCGTGACGCCCCCGGCGGGGCCGGACATCAAGATGTTGACGGGATGTTCTTCTGCCTTCTGGCTGCTCATCAATCCCCCGTCGGAGCGCAGCAAGCTTAGCTTGCCGGTAATCCCTGCATCCTTCAACTTGGAGCGCAGATTGGCGATATACTTGCCAACCACAGGGCGCACGGCCGCGTTGGCGACCGTCGAGAGCGTGCGCTCATACTCCTGCATTTCGGGCAGGACCTTGTGACTAAGCGAAATCGATATGTCCGGCATGATCTCGTTGGCGATCTCGCCCACGCGCGCCTCGTGTGCGCCGTTTGTATAGGCATTCATGAAGCTGACGGTGAGCGCCTCCACGCCCTGACCTTTCAGCTTTTCCAGTGCAGCGCGCACCGCATCTTCATCGAGCGGGCGGACTTCCTTCCCGTCTGCTCCCATTCGTCCTGGCACATCGATCGTATCTTCGAGCGCGGCGAGCGGCTGCGGTTTTGGCCAGACGATCCATGCGGCCAGACCACCGGGCACGAAGCTGCGCGCTATCTGCATGATGTCGCGGTAGCCTTCGGTTACGATCAGTCCGACCCGAGCACCCTTGCCTTCCAGCACTGCATTGGTCGCAACGGTAGTCCCATGCAGGAAAAACTCGATGTCGTTGGGATCCACGCCCGCTTCGTGCGTGATCGCCTCCACCCCGGTCAGAATACCTTCGGAGCTGTCATGGGGCGTGGAGGGTGTCTTGTGCCGCCAGAAGGCACCACTTTCGTGATCCAGGAGCAAGAGATCAGTAAACGTTCCGCCCACGTCTACTCCGAGCCGATAGCGCATCAGGCACAATTCCTTTCTTGCTTGAGCGGCACGGGGAAACCGCCCGCTTTGCCGACCATCGCCGGCAATTGCTTGTCCATCACGCCAGCAAGCCAGCGATTGGTCGCAATGAGTTGATCAAGGTCGAGGCCGGTCGCAATCCCAGCGCGTTCGAGCATATAGACCACGTCCTCGGTTGCGACATTGCCCGCTGCACCCGGCGCGAAGGGACATCCGCCGAGGCCGCCGATCGACGCATCCACGCAACGTGCTCCGGCCGCAATCGCAGCCCAAACATTCGCCAGTCCGGTGCCGCGCGTATTGTGGAAATGCACTCGTACAGGGATCGGATCTATGGCCTCGCGCACCCGGCTGACCAGATTGGCGACGTGCACCGGATTACCGACCCCGATAGTATCGGCGAGCGCAATTTCGGTCGGGCCTGCCGCTGCAATGGCGCACGCCATCTCGATCACCCGGTCTTCAGCCACTTCGCCTTCGAACGGGCAACCGAAACTGGCGGCGATCGTCGCTTGTCCGGTGAGGCCGGATTCCTGCGCGCTGGCAATGATCTGTCTGGCGGCATCGACGGAGCCATCGCTCGTCTGTCCCTGATTGGCCATGGCGAAGGTGTCTGTAGCAACGCAGACAGCGCCAAGCTGATCGATCCGTCCGCTGGCGATCGCACGCTCTGCCCCGCGCCGGTTCATTACCAGTCCGATATAAATTACATCGTCGTGCACGGGAAGTCCCGCGCAAACCGCTTCGGCATCAGCCATTTGCGGCACAGCGCGCGGGTTGACGAAACTCGTCACCTCGATGCGCCTGGATCCAGCGCGAATGGCCCGGTTGATCAGTTCGAGTTTATCGGCGGTCGAAACGGCACGCTGTTCATTCTGAAGGCCGTCACGTGGACTCACTTCGACCATTTCAACTTTCGCCGGATGTAAACTTCTCAGCATGACATTTTCACCATTACTTTCGTCCGCAGGCGCGCGGATTTAGCGTCGCGTGAAAGAGTTCGTTATCGCTGCACAGGCCTTGTGGTTGGCAAATGCCGACTGACCTGCGCGCGCGGATGCTGTTAGAAGTCGAAGCCAACCTCCACGCCGATCGTGCGCCGTGCGCCCGGAGAGACGAACGAGCCGCCGAATTCGGGTGCCGGGATGACTTCCGCCAAAAAGTTCTTGTTAAACAGGTTGTCGGCAAAAAGTGTGGCCGACCAATTCTCGCCCCGCAGGCCTGCTCTCAGGTTCAGAATGCCAAACGCGTCTCTTTGGGTGCGAGAGTAATCTGCCGTGCCCAGGCCAGGGAAAAACAGGTCAAACAACGTGCGAACCTGCTGATCTTGCACAGTACTGAACCAGGTCGGACCGGTGATGCGGTAATCAGTGCGCAACACGGCATCGATAGAATTGCTGACCGGCTGTGTTGCCTGAACACCGAAGTTCAGAGTGTAATCGGCTGTATAGGGAGATGTGTTGCCGACAGTGTCCGGCCGTGATTCATTGCGCTTGATCTCGCTATCAGTGACATTCACCGACGCGAACAAATCGATACCTGTGATGGGCTTCACATTTACGTCAGCCTCAAAGCCAAGGATATCCACGCGGTCAATGTTGGAGACCACACGCAGGACGCCAAATGGCCCGGCAAAGAATTCGAAAAACTGCATGTCGGTGACCTGGGTATAATACACCGCGCCATTGAGGTTGACGACATCATCGAACAACTGAGCCTTGAACCCGCCTTCGAAGGCGCTTGATCTTTCTTTCCTGAACTGATCGCTGATGCTGAGGTTGGAATTCAGCGGAATATTGTAATTGTTGTCAATCACCTGGCCAGAGCCTTGCTGATTGAAACCACCAGCTTTGAAGCCGATCCCCCAGTTGGCAAACAGCGTCAGATCAGGCGTGGGCTTGTAGGCGATACTGATCTTGGGCTGAAGCTGCTGGAACACGGCCGATTGATCCGCAATCGGGCCAAACGCAAGGCTCGGATTGATAAATTGGCCGGTGGCCGGATCGAGCACGTTGGGGACATTGCTTGAGACCGTTCGCTCCTCGCGATCAAACCGCAAGGCAGCGGAGAGATCCAACTGATCAGACAGTTCGTAGTCGACCGATCCAAACACTGCGTAGACATTGGTATCGAACTGATCGTCAAACAGCTGTGATGTGGGGGAATCGGTGCCAGGGGGGTTAAAAAGCTGGGTTGGCAGGCTCAGGCCGCGATCTTCGGTGATGGCCGTGCCCGCACGGCGATCAATGTTGAGATAATATCCCCCAAACGACCAGTCGAATACCTCATCTCCTGTGGAGGCAATCCGCAACTCGGCAGAAATGTCCTTCTGGTCGCGAACGGTGAACTGGATCCCATCGCATGTCGTTGGCCCGAACGGATCGTAGAGGGATGACGCTGGCGTCGGGCCGGCAAATTGCGGTGACGGCGGCTGGTACCCGGCATTGAAGAGTTGTGCCGTCGTCGCCAGACACGAAGGCTGTCCGGCAAACCGGTTGAAGGCCGCCGTGGTGGCATCAGCAACGAATTGCTGGCTGACATCGCTGTAGAGAACAAATCCGCTAACCGTTACCGCATCGCCTTCCAGCACACCTCGCAGCGAAACTTCGAAGGTATCCTGCTGGTTGCGGGACACGACGTTATTCTGAAAATTGAAGTCCTGCTCATTGACGTCAGCCTGGAAATCGGGATTGCCGAATGCGGCGGCAAATCCAGGCAGTGCGAAGGCGACATCATAAATCAAGGCTCCGCCCCGGAGTTCGCCATATCTGGATTTCAGGTCAAGCGTCAGTGGCCCGTTCTCAAACATCAATCTGCCGCCGAGATTGAACCCTTCAAATCGGTCTACGGTCGCGCCCTGAGCGGCGACAATCGGGCCATTGTTGCGAAAAAATCCGTCAGTCTTGCGGTAATCTCCGTAAACCACCGCGCCCAGATTATCGCCGAGCGGGCCACTGACCACAGCCTGGCCGGCATAGGTCTCGTTTTCGCCGTAGCTCGCCTTGCCAGAAACCGAGAGCACTGGCGTCGGCTGCTGCGTTGTCATTACGATGGCACCGGCTGCAGCATTGCGGCCGTAATATGCGCCTTGTGGACCCTTGAGGACTTCCACCTGCGTCAGGCGACCCTGAATCTGGTTGAGCTGGGCTGTGTTGGTCTTCAGCACGCCGTCGACCACCAGCGCGACATTGCTTTCAGCGTCGCGCGCCCCGTTGATACCGCGGATGTTGACCTGAGTGTCGCCTACTTCGGCGGTGCCGGTCACGATCGTCACCCCCGATGTGAGCGAGGTGATAGAGGCAGCATCATCAACCCCGGCTTGTTCAATGTCACGCTCTGTCAGAACAGAGATACTCGCAGGAACATCCTGCAGCTGTTCAGCACCGCGACGTGCCGTCACAACGATCTCATCCGGCTCTGACGAAACATCTCCCGGCGCCGTGGACTGAGCTTGCGCTGGTAAGGAAGCAGATGACAGAGCTGTTGCCAATGAAGTATACAAATAATAGCGATATTTGGTCATCTGAAAGGCCTCCCCGCGATCCCGACCCCACGGTGTATACAAATATTACCAGCTTGCAACAGGATTTTGGGCGCAGAACCGGGAGCGGGGCAGGGCCCGGAATGCAAACGAGGTTTGATAGATTGTGCCGCCAGTCAGCGGCAGGGAAGTTATGCCTGAATGGCGTCCGTTGCGGTGACGGAGTTCTTCAGATTGGACAAGGCATGATAGGCTCGTCTGATGTGCATTGTCATGATGGCCTTCGCCCACAGCGGATCGCCATGATCCAGAGCGACAATGAGCTCTGCATGTTCATCATAGCTGCTCTGAAACAGGGAATGATCATACCGATGGGCGGTGGCGCTGACGATTGGCTGCTCCACCAGCCGGGCCAGGATCCCGGCGGTCCGTTTGGACGCAGAAGCCCTGATAATGATGTCATGAAATCGGCGGTTGGCGTCCAGGAATGCAGTGATATCGACCGGTTCACGAACGGCCTCGTGAAGCTGCTCGTTGGCTTCCTTCAACTCGGCTATTTCAGCGGGCGAAATACGGGTCGCTGCACGCTCGGCCGCGTAACCCTCCACCAGTGTCCGGAGAGAAAACAGGTCTTCAAGTTCTTCGGACTGCCATTTCGAAACGGTCAGCCGGCCTGTCTCGGAACGGGTGACCAGTCCCTCGTTCTCAAGCTGACTGATCGCCTCGCGAACGGGAGTGCGGCTCACCTCCGCCAACACCGACAGTTCCGTCTCTGTAATCGGTTCTGCAGGAGCCAGTTTTCCGGTCAGGATGAGTTCCTGTATAACGTCATACGCTCTGCGAGATGCTCTGGTCATGGGTCGCTGATACCCTACCGGCCAGCTTGATCAATTCAAAAGCGCACGCCCTTCACCCGAGCCTTCGAACATGCGCTGCGACAAACAGGCACAATCTTTCTGCGATCAATCAACCCAGTAATCAGTATACATAAATCGTCCAAGCCATGCGCGCGATGTCGCAGACAAGATAGTGATTTGCCCTGCGCTTTCGCGCATCATTCCTCATATCGCGTCAAAACAGACGCATTGAGATCAGACATTGCCGCGCAGTTGGAGGTCAATCTTGCGCCAAAATTGTATGCCAAATCGATCGATGGCGATTGACGAGCGTTCCGATTCTAAATAGCTTCTCTTGTGAAGGAGTACCAAAATGCTCGAGTCTGGAGATGCGCAAACTCAAACGCCTCACGCGATGCTTGCTCGCAATACGGCGGACGAATTGGCCCGCCAGGAATATGTGAAAAGTCTCAAGTTCCACCTCGCCAGCAAGGTGTCGCCAGCCAACGCGCTCGCCTTCGCAGCCAACGGTGGAAAGCCTGAAGATAACCGTCATGAAGTTGCACGACTCCTGAAGAACGATCCATTCTATAACACATGGAGTGCGATGCTGCGGACCAGCCAGGAACTGATGTGGCGATCTGTACAATTGCCAATCGAGCGAACCTTTGACGAGATCAGAGACAGATCTAACGTGGTTGCACCTGTCGGGGGCACACTTGAACTCGATCCTGATCTGGAGATCCCTGCCTATCACCGTCACGTGGACATTCATTGCATGCCCGGTGGTTATCACAGCGAATTCGCGCAAGAAGACTTCTCCAGCGGCGCTGTCTACGATCGGGCGGTGTATCTCTACGCTATGGGCCGCATGGGTCCGGAAAATTCCGATATCGGTGATACGCTGATCAACGTTGTAAAAGATCGCTTCGCCGACTTGGAGCCGCTTCGGATCCTCGACATGGGATGTTCGGTGGGTCATTCCACACTACCCTATGTGGACGCGTTTCCCGACGCCGAAGTGTATGCAGTCGATGTCGCAGCGCCCATGCTGCGCTATGCTCACATGCGGGCCGAAAGTTTGGGAAAGAAGGTCCATTTCAGCCAGCAAAATGCTGAGCATACGAATTTTGAAGAAGGCAGCTTCGATCTTATCGTCAGCCACATCCTGATACACGAAACCAGCCATCGCGCGTCACGCGCAATCATGCGCGAATGTCGGCGCCTGCTGCGGCCAGGCGGTGTGGTGGTGCACGGGGAAACTCCGCCGTACCGGGACCTGCCCGGATTTGATGCTTTCATGCTTGATTGGGACACGCGCAACAACAACGAGCCCTACTGGGGCGCGAGTCATGAAATCGACGTTGCGTCCATCTGCGAAGAAGCGGGCTTCGATCCGGACAAGTCATTCGAAGGCCTCCAGCTCAGCGCCTTTGACGCTGCCGAGGCAAAGCGCACGCGCAAGTTTCAAGGCGGCGACTTTGGCGGTGGTGGGCAGTGGTACTTTTGGGGAGCGCAGGCTTGATATGGCGCTCGAACTGCCACGCAAGGCCAAAGGCCAGCGGCCAAAATACTTTGAAGACGCCGCAATCGACAGGGTGCTCGCGATAACGCTCAGTTTAGCCGGTGAGGTCTCTGTTCTGCGCGACAGGATCGACACGATCGAACGGCTAAGCGCAATCGGCAAACCATTCGGTCCGGCCGAAGTGGACTCCTTTGAGCCAACCGCTGAAATCGCAGCAGATCGTGAGCGGTGGCGGTCAAATTATCTCGAGCAGGTACTTCTGGTTATCCAGCAGGATGTGGATGACCTGAAGCAGCGCAATAGCACGCATTCCTATGATGAAGCCGTTCAATCGGTAGAGACCACATAGGTCTGGAAGGGAAGCAGGCTGGCTAGGGTCGTAGGCATCTGGAATGTCGCAGTCCAAGATTGAGGCCGATCTCGCGTAACGACCCGGTCTGGCGTACCGACCCGATCTGGCGTAACGATAATGTCAGCAATCGGCTCAAACTTCCATGCCCGCCGGCAATTCTTGATCCACTTTTCGCGCGTGACTGCCGCTTTCATCGCCGCATTGGGTTCCCGCTTTCGCCGGAAGGACGACACCCGGTAAAGCCCTTCACGGCACCAGCACCGTGTCCTTCGCCTCGTCCAGCGTCTCGGGATAGTCCAGCGTGTAGTGCAGCCCCCGGCTTTCCTTGCGATCCAGTGCACAACGCACGATCAGTTCGGCCGATTGCAGCAGGTTACGCAGTTCGATGAGGTCGGTCGTCACGCGGAACGATCCGTAGTATTCCTCCACCTCCTGTTTCAGCAGGGCGATGCGGTTCTTGGCGCGCTCCAACCGCTTTGTGGTGCGCACGATGCCGACATAGTTCCACATGAACCGGCGGATTTCGGTCCAGTTCTGCTTGATCACAACTTCTTCGTCGGAATCCGTCACGCGGCTTTCATCCCACGGCAGGATTGCGGGCGGCGCCTCCAGCGTGTCCCAGTTTGAAAGGATATTGCCCGCCGCCGCTTCTCCGAATACGAAGCATTCAAGCAGGCTATTGGACGCCAACCGGTTTGCGCCGTGCAGCCCGCTTTCTGTGCATTCACCCGCCGCCCACAGGCCCGGCAGATCGGTGCGCGCTTCAAGGCCCACCACCACCCCGCCGCAGGTGTAATGCTGTGCGGGCACGACCGGGATCGGCCCGGTCGTCATGTCGATGCCAAGGCCCAGCAGTTTTTCATGAATGGTGGGGAAATGCCCCTTCACGAAATCGGCGGGCTGGTGACTGATATCGAGATGCACGTAATCGAGGCCGAACCGCTTGATCTGATCGTCGATCGCGCGCGCAACCACATCGCGCGGGGCCAGCTCCATGCGTTCGGGATCGTAATCCACCATGAAGCGGTGACCGGTTTCGGGATGCAGCAGGTGGCCGCCCTCGCCCCGCACAGCCTCGGTAATGAGGAAGTTCTTGACGTCTAGGTTGTAGAGGCAGGTGGGGTGGAACTGCATCATCTCCATGTTGGAGACGCGCGCGCCCGCCCGCCACGCCATCGCGATGCCATCGCCGGTCGCGCCGCGCGGTGCGGTGGAGAACTGGTATACCCGGCCCGCCCCGCCCGCCGCCAGCACGGTGGCGCGCGCGACGTGGCGTTCGACCCGGCCCGTCGCCTCGTTCAGGGCATAGACGCCCCACACCCGGCCTGCTGCGGAGAAATGTTCGCGGTGGCGATCCGTGATGAAGTCGATGCAGGTGCGCCCGGCCAGCATGGTGATGTTATCGCTCGCCTGCGCAGCGGCCAGCAGCGCGCTTTGCACAGCCCAGCCGGTCGCATCATCGACATGCACGATGCGGCGGTGCGAATGCCCGCCCTCGCGCGTCAGATGCAGCGAATCCGCATCGCGGTTGAACGGCACGCCCAGCTCGCACAGGCGATCGATGCTGGCAGGGGCGCGCTCGATCACGAATTCCACCGTTTCGCGTTCATTCAGCCCGGCGCCCGCGACCATCGTGTCGCGCACGTGGTTTTCAAACGTGTCGCCGTGGTCCAGCACGGCGGCGATCCCGCCCTGCGCCCACGCGGTCGATCCGCCGGTGAAGGTGCCCTTGGCGAGCACCAGCACGCGCCGGGTTTCCGCCAGTTCAAGCGCTGCGGTCAGCCCGGCAGCGCCAGAGCCAATTATGATCACATCGTAGTGTTCTTCAATCATGCTGCGTCATGGCGCGAACATCGGCCACCGGCAAGATGGTGAATTCGCGGACCCGATCGCTCGCAACTGCGTTGTGACGCCATGATCGACGTTTCGCACCCCTGTACTGCCAGTGCTCAAGCCGAATTTCTGTCCTTCTTATATGACAGGGATTTCCCGTGCGTGGGAGCCAAATCCGCCGCCGCAACGGGCGGAATCGAAGTGCACCGCGCCCGGGCGATCACCAGCGGGTGGAACGATATGGCGATCCATGACGCGCTGCTCGACTGGGCATGGCGCTACAAATCCGACCGGACGGGATTTCGCAGCCTCGTGGTCGTGTTCGATGGTCCCGGCGATCTTACCGAAGAAGCTTTTGAGCGGGCGATGTGGGACCGGCTGCAATCTCTGGCGGAGAAAGATGCCTGGCGCGGGCAATCCTATGATGGCGGCGTGAGTGCCGATGCCAGCGATCCCAAGTTTTCGTTGAGCTTTGGCGGTGAGGCTTTCTTTGTGGTCGGCTTGCACCCCGCAGCTTCGCGTCCCGCGCGCCGATACCCGCGCCCTGCGCTCGTCTTCAACCTGCACGACCAGTTTGAACAATTGCGCTTGCAAGGGCGATACGAGCGGATGCGCGAGGCCATCATCGACCGCGATGTCAAGCTCGCCGGCACACCCAATCCGATGCTCACGCGCCATGGCGACGCCAGCGAAGCGCGCCAGTATAGCGGGCGGGAAGTCGGGCCAGAATGGTCGTGCCCGTTCAAGGATCCGCGCAGTTGAACGACATTATCGAAATTCCGCCTCGCAGCGGTGCTGCTTTTGTGATCCGCGCGGGTCAGGAACTGTCCGTAATCGATCCGCAGGGCAGCCAAGTCTCAGATCTGCTCGCCTATGGCCATGATGATGTGCGCGAAGCCATATCGAACGGTCGCACATTCGATTACGAAGAGACGATCGCGCTCACCACGGGCAACACGCTGTGGTCCAACCGCTCCCGCCCGATGCTGGAGATTATCGACGACACCGTTGGTCGCCATGATTTCCTCCTGACGCCATGCAGCGAGGCAACTTTTCGCCATTTCTATGCGGATCGACCAGTACATCGCGGCTGCTTTGGCAATCTGGCAGAGGCGCTGGCACCGTGGGGTATTGCGCCAGATGATATTCCCACTGCCTTCAATGTGTTCATGAACGTGCCCGTCGATGGCGCGACCGGACGATTGCGGGTCGATCCGCCCACCAGCAGGCCCGGCGGAACCATTCGCCTGCGCGCGATGATGGATTGCGTGATCGGGCTGACCGCCTGTTCCGCATATGCGTCCAATGGCGGAACCTTCAAACCGATACATTACGCGGTCACCTGATGCTTCACCCGGATCATCACGCGCAGATCGCTGGCGCAGCGCCGGGGGACTGGCTGGCCCATTTGCGTGTT
>JBBRVR010000043.1:0-23860 GCA_038246695.1 Sphingomonadales bacterium | reverse complement strand
GTCTTCGCCTTTGCCCGGCGCGCACCTGCCGCACGGCTTTGCGATTGCGCCGCGCGGCGCACGCCCTTGCTGCCTGAACGGGTGATCCTAGCCATCGGCGCCACCTCCTGCAGGCCGCGCTGAACTGCGCCGGAGCGCATCCTTCACCAGCATGTCGACCAGATCGGTGTAGACTATCCCGGCGGCAAGCGCCTGTTCGGGCACCAGGCTGAGCGGGGTCATGCCGGGCTGCGTGTTGGTCTCCAGCACGAACAGCCCTTCCTCGCCCGCTTCATCGTCCCAGCGAAAATCGGTGCGGCTGGTGCCGTGACAGCCCAGCGCGATGTGCGCGCGGATCGCGTATTGCTCGCATAGCGCGGCGATTTCGGGCGGGATTTTCGCGGGGCACACGTGCTGCGTGCGACCCTCGGTATATTTGTGTTCGTAATCGTAAAAGCCGCCCTCAATCACCAGTTCGGTGACGCCGAGTGCGCGCGGGCCGTCTTCCCCTTCAAGCACGGCGGTGGTCAGCTCATGCCCCCTGATGAAGGGTTCGGCGAGCAATTGCGCAAATTCCTGCCACGGCCCCACCGCATCGCGGGCGATAGGATTGCCGACATTGCTGTCTGCGGTAACCATGGCGACCCCGACGGAAGAGCCTTCGTTGACGGGTTTCAGGACATAGGGGCGCGGCAGCGGATCACGCTCGAACAGTTCTTCGCGCGTGACAATGCGCCCGCCGGGCATGGGGATGCCATGCGGGGTCAGCGCCTGCTTAGTCAGCTGCTTGTCGATGGCGATTACCGATGTGGCGAGGCCCGAATGGGTGTAGGGAATGCCCATCAGATCGAGCATGCCCTGCACGCTGCCATCCTCGCCCGGAACGCCGTGCAATGCGTTGAAGACGACATCGGGCGCAGCCTCGCTCAAACGCGCGGCGACATCGCGGCCCATATCGATAAGCGTGACGCGGTAGCCCTTTTGCTCCAGCGCATCGGCAACGCCATTGCCGCTCATAAGCGAAACTTCGCGTTCATTGGCCCAGCCGCCCATCAGGACGACAACGTGGATATTGCTGTTTGCAGAATAGCTCATGGCCGGCCCACCCGCTGGATTTCCCATTCCAGGCTGACGCCGGAATGGGCGTAGACTTTCTCGCGCACCAATTCGCCCAGCCCTTCGATATCGGCGCTGGTGGCGGTGCCGGTGTTGATGAGGAAATTGGTGTGCTTCTCGCTCACCTGCGCGCCGCCCACCATCAGCCCGCGACAGCCCGCCTCATCTACTAACTGCCACGCCTTGCGACCCTCGGGGTTCTTGAAGGTCGATCCGCCGGTCTTGGTGCGCAGCGGCTGCGATGCCTCGCGCGCCTCGGCGATGCGGTCCATCTCCGCGCCGATTTCGGCAGGATCGCCGGGCGTGCCACGGAACCGCGCCGACACCACAATCGCGCCATCGGGCAGTGCAGAATGGCGATAGCTGTATTGAAGGTCTTGAGGCGTCAGCACCACCATCGCGCCAGTGGGCAGAACCACCTCGCAATCGACCAGAATATCGGCGACCTCGCGCCCGTAAGCGCCGCCGTTCATGCGGACAAACCCGCCAACCGTGCCGGGGATGCCGCGCAGAAACTCCATCCCCGCGATCCCTGTATCGCGCGCGCTGGAGGCGACCAGAATACCGCTTGCCCCGCCGCCGCAGGTCAGCACGTTTCCGCCGGTTACCTGCGCGCTCGCAAATGGCTTGCCCAGCCGCATCACCACGCCGGGCACACCGCCATCGCGTATGATGAGGTTCGACCCCAGCCCCAGCGCCATCACTGGCAGGCTGTGATCCATGCGCTCCATAAACAGTTTGAGATCGTCAAGATCAGCTGGCTCAAACAGCCAGTCCGCCGCGCCACCGGTCTTGAACCAGACGAGCTTTGCAAGCGGTGCCATGCCCACCACATTCCCGCGAATACCCTCCAGCGAAACAGGTGCGGCCACGGCGCCTTCGACCGCGCAAGTAGGGGCCATGCCGGTATCGTAGACCGCGCCTTCGCCCGGCTGTGTGTTGGCAGAAGAGGGGTTTTGCATCATGCCGCGCGCCCTGCTTTGTGAGCAGCTTCGATGGCCGCCTCTACCGTCCCGGCAAGATCGGCAGCCCAGCGCGTGATATCGCCCGCGCCAAGGCACACGACATAATCGCCGGCTTCGATGATGCCGGCCAGCGACCGGGCCAACGCGTCGCGATCCTCGATCACCTGTGCAGAGCGGTGCCCGCGCGATTTCAAGCCAGCGACCAACGCCGCGCTGTCGACACCGGGGATCGGTGCCTCGCCCGCTTCGTAAACGGGCGTGATATAGACCATGTCCGCCTCGTTAAAACAGGTTTGAAAATCCTCCATCAGATCGTTGAGCCGTGAATAGCGGTGCGGCTGCGCCACCGCGATCACCCTGCCCTGAGTTTCCTTGCCACTCCCGCCTACCGCCTCGCGCGCGGCGCTCAGCACGGCGCGGATCTCCACCGGGTGGTGGGCATAGTCATCGATCACTGTCACCACGCCGCCGTCCTGCGCAATCGTGCCGACTTTAGTGAAGCGGCGGCGCACTCCGCCAAATCCGGCGAAGCCTTTGCGGATCACCTCATCCGGGCAGCCCATCTCGATCGCAACCGCAATCGCGGCGAGCGCATTCTGCACGTTGTGGCGGCCGGGCATCGGCAGGTGCACGCCTTCGATGCGGCGGTCTTCCTCGCCGCGCTGGCGCACCATCACATCGAAGGTGTTTCCGCCGTCGCTTGGCCGGATGTTGACCCCGCAAATGTCCGCTTGAAGCGAGAAGCCATAGGTCACGACCTTGCGATCGCGCACCGCACCGATGATTGCCTGCACTTCTGCGTGATCGACGCACAGGATCGCTGCGCCATAGAACGGCACGTTGTGGATGAATTCGAGGAAGGCGCGTCGCACCCCGTCAAAATCGCCGTAGTGATCGAGGTGTTCGGGATCGATATTGGTGACGACCGCGATTGTCCCGTCCAGCCGCAGAAAACTGCCATCGCTCTCGTCCGCCTCAACGACCATCCAGTCGCTGTCGCCCAGCCTCGCGTTGGAGCCGTATTGTTCGATGATCCCGCCATTGATGACCGTAGGATCAACGTTCCCGCAATCGAGCAGGCTGGCGATCATGCTGGTTGTGGTCGTCTTGCCATGCGTGCCCGCGACCGCGACGGTCGATTTGAGGCGCATCAGTTCAGCCAGCATCTCTGCGCGGCGCACCACCGGGATCCGCGCTTCGAGGGCGGCGGCAACTTCGGGATTGGTGCGGCGCACGGCGGTGGAAGTGACGACCACCGCGACGCCGTCGACGTTTTCCTTGGCATGGCCGATATGCACCGAAATGCCGCGCGCGCGCAGACGCTCCACACTGGGGCCTTCGGAAATATCGCTGCCTTGCACGGTGTAGCCAAGGTTGCGCATCACCTCGGCAATGCCGGACATGCCAATCCCGCCAATGCCGACGAAATGGATGGTGCCAATGTCTGTTCCAACACCCTTCATTTCGCGTGAATATCCTCGATCACGTCGCGCGTTGCCGCCTGCGGATTGGTCACGGTTTGCGCTGAGCGCGGGGCTGCCTCGCCCACGCGGATCACGTCCATCAGATCAATCCCGCCAAGACTTTCGACCAGATCGGCCAGGTCCTTTGCCGCGTCGGGCCGGCCACAATTCCACGCGCCATGCGCTGCATTGGCGAGCGTTTCAGGCTTTTGCGCCAGCGCCTGTATTTGTTTGGCCAGTTCCTTGGGCGCGAAATTGTCCTGCCGGATCATGCGCGCGCCGCCCGCCTTCGCTATCTCGCGCGTGTTCGCGGCCTGATGGTCGTCGGTTGCGATCGGTAGCGGGATAAGAATCGCCGGGCGGCCCACCGCGGTGAGTTCGGCAATGGTCGATGCTCCAGCACGCCCGATGAACAGATGCGCATCGGCCAGCCGTTCGTGCATATCCTCGAAATAGGTGCCAAGTTCCGCAGGGATTTCATGCTCGGCATACCGCTCACGCACGCTGTCGAGGTCTTCGGGGCGGCATTGCTGTGTTACCTGCAGCCGGCGGCGCAAGGGCGGCGGCAGCATGGCAAGACCATCGGGCACCACTTCGGAAAGGATGCGCGCACCCTGCGATCCGCCGGTCACCAGCACGCGCAGCAGACTGTCAGCGGTAAGCGCGGGAAAGTCCTGATCGCGTAACGCCAGCACTTCCTCGCGCACCGGATTGCCGACGAGATGGACCTTGGCTGAATATTTGGACCCCAGCCGCTCAACGGAGGGATAGGAGGTCGCGATGGCATCCACCCTTCCGGCAAGCAGGCGGTTGACCCGGCCCAGCACCGCGTTCTGTTCGTGAATGACGCAAGGGATATCCGCCGCCAGAGCGCCCAACAGCGCGGGCAGCGCGGGGTAGCCGCCAAATCCCACGACCGCGCTGGGCTCGAATGTTTCGAACAGGCGCAGCGCCATCTGGCGCCCTTCCAGCACCGCGCCGATCCCGGCGGGCCATTTCAGCGGGTTCTTGCCAAACCGCCCGGCAGGCAGGATGTGCGCGGTCAGCCCATTGGGCTTGCCCGGAATATTTCCCCCGCGTTCGTCGGTGATCAGCGCCACGTGATGCCCGCGCGCCTGCAATTCGCTCGCCAGCGCGAAGGCCGGGATCAGGTGTCCGCCCGTGCCCCCTGCCGCAAGCACGAAATGGCGGCTGGCGCCGGTCGGCACATGCTGCGCCACGCCGTGCCCCCCGCCCTGTCCCTGCGATGTCTGGCTGTTCATGCCGCGCTCTCCTTGCGCTCGAATAGGTTCTTCAGTCCGGGCAGTTCGCGTTCGAGAAACGGATTGCGCCGGGTGATCGCAAGCAACAGCCCGAGGGTCAAACAGATGGCCCACATGGACGATCCTCCGTAACTGATCAACGGCAGGGTTGTACCCTTGGCCGGCGCAAGTTTCAGGTTCACCGCCATATTGAGGAAGGCCTGTCCTCCGAATTGAGTGATCAGGCCCGTCCCTGCAAGCAGCGCAAACAGGTTATCCTCACTCGCCAGCCGCACCAGCACCCGCGCAATGATTGCCAGATACAGGACCACAATGATGGCGCAGGCGATCAAGCCGCCCTCCTCACCGATGACGGAGAAGATATAATCGGTGTGCGCCTCTGGCAGGTTGTATTTACGCGTACCCAGCCATAACCCGCTACCGGTCCACCCGCCATTTACCAGCGTGCGATTGGCCAGATCGACCTGATCGAACGCGGTCCCGCCGCTCAGAAAGGCGTCGATCCGGTTGCGGCCGTTCTCATAGGTCAGATACATGATCGCAAAGCCCGCAGCGCCTACACCGGCAAGCGCGGCGACACGCTGCATCGGGATGCCGGACAGAAAGATCAGCACGCAAAACGTGCCGACAAACAGCATGGTCTCGCCCAGATTGGGTTGGAGCATCAGCAGCGATCCTACCGCCAGCGTCAGGCCCGTCGCCAGCCACATTACCGGCAGGGACGGATCGCGCGCGCGCCAACTGAACACCCAAGCCAGCGCCACCGCAAAGCCGGGCTTTAGAAATTCGCTGGGTTGCAGGCTCATGCCGATATTCAGCCAGCGGGTCGCGCCATTCTTTTCCACCCCGATGATCGGCACCAGCATCAGCAACACGAACATGAACAGCGCCACCCGAATGCCCAGGCGTCGAGCATCGTCGCGGCTGATCAGCGAAACCGCAAACATTCCGGCAAACCCGGTTGTCAGGAAAAACATATGGCGTTTGAAAAACCGGAACGGATCGACGGTTTCAGTCGCGGTCGATAGTTGATCGGCGCTGGCTGGCGATGCGGCAAGCTCGGCGGCGATCCCCGCGCCCATCAGCAGCACAATGAGAACCAGCAGCACCCGGTCTACCTCGCCCCACCACACGCGCAAATTCGCACGCCAGCCGCGCCGCAGCGGAACCGGCGCATGATAGGCAGCCGGAGAATCGCTAGACACAGCGGCATTGGCAGACGCGCGCAGGCCGACCGGGCCGGTACTCAAACCGTTCATGACGCATCATCTCCATTCGCATGGTTGCCGCTTTCACCATCGCCCGGCGCAAGGATCGCGACCAACTGGCGGAAGTGTTCCCCGCGCTTTTCGTAATCACGAAACTGATCGTAACTGGCACAGGCGGGCGACAGCAGCACGACATCTCCGGGTTGCGCGGTTTCCGTTGCGCGCCGGACCGCTTCGGAAATGAGCTCGGACCGTTCGACCCGTGGTACGCGGTCTTTCAACAGTTCGGCAAAGCGCGGGCCCGCCTCTCCCACGGTGTAGGCCGCCGCGACATTTCCGAGGAACGCCTCGCACGCGCCCAGCCCGTCTTCCTTGGCCAATCCGCCTACAATCCAGTGGAGGCGCGCGCGCCCATTAAGCGGGGGAAACGCGCCGAGCGCAGGCGCGGCAGAGGCCGGGTTTGTCGCCTTTGAATCATTAAGGAACACGACTCCATCCCTCTCGCCGACAAGTTCCATGCGGTGCGGCAGGCCGCGAAAACTGCGCAGGGCCTCAGCAATGGCAGCAGGATCAAGATCGAGCAGCCGCGCAACAGCAATCGCGACCGCGGCGTTCTGGGCATTATGCGGCCCCTGCAAACTTGCCCAGTCGCGCTGAAATCCGATCTGTACCGATTGCGCCATCCCTGCGCCCTGGACGACGCTGGCATAGGCGCTTTGATTGACATTCGAGGCGTGGATCGAGCGGTCTGCGATATTGGGCCGGGCCCGGTCTTGGGCTGCGCGTTCATATGCCAGCAGCAGCGGATCATCGGTATGGACCCAAAGGTGCGGCGCTCGCTGCATTTCCACCAGCCGAAACTTCGAGGCGGCATAGGCATCAAAGCCGGGATAGCGATCCAGATGATCGGGCGTGATATTGGTCAGTGCGGCAATGTCGCAATCGAGGGTGAAGGTGAGGTCAATCTGAAAGCTCGACAGTTCCAGCACATACACGCCGACGCCGCGCCCATTGGGCTCCAGCGGGGTCTGAGCCATGATCGGTTCGCCGATATTGCCGCCCATCAGGCTCGGCACACCGGCCGATTTAAGGATGTGGTTTACCAGCGCGACCGTGGTCGATTTGCCATTGGTGCCGGTGATGCCCACGACCTTGTGCGGCGGCAAATCGCCGCGGGCCTGCGCAAACAGTTCGATATCGCCGATGATCGGCACGCCGAACGCCGCCGCATGGGCCGCAATTGGGTGCGTGTTGAGCGGTACGCCGGGCGACACGACCACCGCGTCAAATCCGGAGAGGTCCATTGTGAGCGGATCGCAGATCGCGCATCGCCCCTCGAACGGCTCGCGCGCGACGTCCTGCCGATCCCAAACCGTCACCTCGGCCCCGCTTGCCAGCAACGCCTCGGCCGCAGCCGCGCCCGACCGGGCAAGGCCCAGCACGGCGTAGCGTTTGTCGGCAAAGGCGGGAGAGGTGATCATCGCAGCTTCAGTGTCGCCAATCCGGCCAGCGCCAGGACGATGGCAATGATCCAGAACCTGATCACAACCTTCGTCTCGCTCCAGCCGAGCTGTTCGAAATGATGGTGGATCGGGGCCATGCGAAACACGCGCCTGCCGGTGCGTTTGAACCACACGACCTGAATGATGACCGACAGCGCCTCGAACACGAACAATCCGCCAACAATCGCCAGCACGACCTCGTGGTGGGATGCGACCGCAATCGCGCCCAGCGCGCCGCCCAGCGCAAGGCTGCCGGTATCGCCCATGAACACCGCCGCAGGAGGCGCGTTAAACCACAGGAATGCGAGCCCCCCGCCCATAATCGCGGCGCAGAATATCGCCAGCTCACCCGCGCCCGGTACGTGCGGAATACCCAGATACTCGCTGAAATCCGCGCGCCCGACCAGATAGGCGATGATCGCGAATGTGCCGCTGGCGATGATCACGGGCATGATCGCAAGCCCATCCAGCCCGTCTGTCAGGTTCACCGCATTGCCTGCGCCCACCATCACCACAGCGGCAAAGACGTAATAGGCTGGCCCCAGCGGGATCGACACGTCGGAGAAGAACGGGATGTAAAGGTTGGTGTTGATCTGGCTGACAATGATGTAGCTCGCCACGCCCGCCACCACGAATTCCATGCCAAGGCGCACCTTGCCCGAGACGCCTTTGTGCGAATTCTTCGTCACCTTGTCATAATCGTCCAGAAACCCGATCAGCCCGAACCCGACGGTGACGGCAAGACAGGCCCAGACCAGCGGGTTGCGCGGGTCCATCCAGATTGCGAGCGATAGCGTCATCGCGATCAGGATCATCAGCCCTCCCATCGTCGGCGTTCCGACTTTGGCGAGGTGGGTTTGCGGCCCATCCTCGCGGATCGGCTGCCCTTTGCCCTGGCGCACTCGCAGCAGGTTGATGAAGCGCGGACCGATGAAAAGGCCGATTATGAGCGCGGTTATCAGCGTCGCTCCGCTGCGGAACGTCTGGTATCGCACCAGATTGAAGATACCTTCGAATTCCAGCCATTCCGCGAGCAGGTAAAGCATTAGGGATCCCTCGCGCGCGTCACTCCGGCGCGCTTGTAAAGTGTGTCACAAGCTTCCCGAGGCCGATCGAGTTTGAACCCTTGACCAGCACCGCATCGCCATGCGTCAGGGGATACTTGGAAAGCGCGGCGATTGCCTCGTCAGGCCCTTTGCAATGGGCGAAGCTGGGGAACTTGCCAAGCGGATCGTTACGCGCTTTCCCCAATTCGGCCTCAAGTGCGCGCATTTCCTCGCCCACCAGAATGGCGTGATCGATTTTCGCATCGACCAGCAGTTCGACCAGCGCGGCGTGGAATCTGTCGGAAAAGTCACCCAATTCCTTCATTGAGCCGAGCACCGCGATCCGGCGCAGCGCAGGTGTCTGGCCAAGGCTGTGCAGCGTGGCGCGCATGGATGCGGGGTTGGCGTTATAGCTTTCGTCGATCAGCAGCGCCTTGCCGCCCTCACTCCCGCCTGCTGCGGGCACATGAAAGCGTGCGCCGCGCCCCTTCAATCCGCCCATCTCCGCGAGCGCCAGCCCGGCGCTGGCCAGATCGCCGCCGGCCGCGCGTACTGCCGCCATAACGGCGAGCGAATTTGCGATCCAGTGCTCGCCCGGCTCGGCCACGGTATAGCACACGCGCTGATCGCCCATGTCGGCGGTGATAAGCGATCCGCCGTTGGCATTGGGGATCGCATCAAGCAGGCGCACATCGGCATCCGCGCTGCGACCAAAGGTGACGATTTTCACACCGAGAGCGCGGGCATGAGCGATCAGGCGCGGCGCGTATTCGCTGTCAGCCGGGATCACGGCGGTGCCGCCGGGCATCAAGCCGCTGAATATCTGCGCCTTTTCATCGGCAATAGCCTCGATCGAGCCGAGGTTTTCGATATGCGCGGGCGCGATGGTGGTGATGACGGCCACATGCGGGCGCACATGCGCTGCCAGCGGGGCGATCTCGCCTGCATGGTTCATCCCCATTTCGAACACGCCGAACCGCGCGCGCGCAGGAAGGCGCGACAGGCTGAGCGGGACGCCGACATGGTTGTTATAGCTGCGCACGCTGCGATGCGCGCCGCCGCGGCTGGCCCGGTCGAGCGCGGCGAAAATCGCCTCCTTGACGCCCGTCTTTCCAACCGAGCCAGTCACGCCGATGCGTTTTGCCGGGCTGCGTTCGCGCGCCGCATGGGAGAGCGCATGAAGCGCAGCGGTCGTATCCTCGACCAGCACGTGCGGATAATTGACCGGCCGATCGACAATCGCCGCCACCGCGCCTTTTTCGAACGCCATCGAAAGGAAGCGGTGGCCGTCCATCGCTTCGCCCTTCAGCGCTACGAACAAATCGCCGGGGCGCACATCGCGGCTGTCCATTTCGACGCCGGAGACCTGAAACGGCTCGCTCGCGGTGCCGCCTGTCGCATCCGCAATACCGTCTGCATCCCACAGTGCGAGCGGCAGGGTGTCGTGCGACGCCTTTGGCCATGCGCGCAGATGCGGGTGCTGCACTGCCACCGACGCGCTCATTGCGACGACCCTTTACCAAGCGCGGCGGCGCATTCGCGCGCTACCTCCACATCGTCGAACGGCAAGACCTGCATGTTTTCCCCTGACCCGATTATCTGTCCCTGCTCATGGCCTTTTCCGGCGATGAGAATGATGTCGTGTTCGCGGCCCGCGCCAATCGCGGCGCTGATGGCGGCGCGCCGGTCGCCGACCTCGCGTACGGTTGCGACACCGTCTGCCGCGCCCGCGCCATACAGGATGGCGGCGCGGATTGCGGCCGGCTCCTCGCCGCGCGGATTGTCATCGGTGACGATGATGGCATCGGCCGCGCGCGCAGCAACTTCGCCCATGGCTGCGCGCTTGCCCGTGTCGCGGTCCCCACCCGCGCCGAATACGGCGATCAGCTTGCCCGCCTTTGCGGTGGCGACATGCGGGCGCAGCGCGGCAATCGCGGCCTCCAGCGCATCCGGCGTGTGCGCGTAATCGATATAGACCGGCGCGCCAGCCGGAGTGAGACAAGCGCGTTCAAGCCGACCGCGCACTGGCTGCACCCGCGCCATCGCGTCAAACACCTGCGATGCTGGTGATCCGGTCGATAGCGCCAACGCGGCCGCGACCAGCGCGTTCGCCGCCTGATATTCCCCGATTAGCGGCAGTTTGACCGTGCGCGTCTCGCCCCCTTGGTCGCCTTCGTATTCAATCGTCAGCGTCTGGCCCAGCTGGCTTGCCTCGCGCCCGCTCAGGCGCAGGAAATCGCCGCCCTCGCCCACGGTCCTTACCATCAGCCCGCGTGCCTTCGCGCGGGCGATGGCCTTCGCTGTCCAGTCATTCGCAGCAGCATCGGCATGGATGACGGCCACCGCGCCAGGTGCAAGCACTTCATCAAACAGCCGCATTTTGGCCTCGAAATAGGCCTCCATCGTGCCGTGATAATCGAGGTGATCGCGGCTGAAATTGGTGAAGGCACCGGCGGTGACGCGCAAGCCTTCGTTGCGATATTGCGACAGGCCGTGGCTCGATGCCTCATAGGCGACATGCGTTACGCCTTCGCGCGCCAGCCCGCCCATATTGCTGAGGAATGTAACGATATCAGGCGTGGTCAGCCCGGTCGATATGCTGCCGTCGGGAGTCGTCACGCCCAGCGTGCCGATGCTGGCCGCACGTTCGCCGCACATGCGCCAGATTTGCCGGGTCATCTCCGCGCACGATGTCTTGCCGTTCGTCCCTGTCACCGCAACGATGGTTTCGGGCACCGGGGTGAAGAAGCCTGCCGCCAGCTGCGCGAAAGTCTGGCGCGGTTCCGCGCTGGCAATATGCAACGCACCCTCAACGGTCGCATCGGGCCGCGCAACGATCGCCACCGCGCCCGCTTCGATCGCGGCGGGGATGAAGTCCTCTGCGTTGAATTTCGCACCCCGAAACGCGCCGAAAACCGTGCCCGGCGCAACCTTGCGATGGTCTATGGCAAAGCCGGTGACGCGCGCATCCGCGCCGGTGGCAAGCGATATCCCGATCCGGTCTGCAAGCGCCCCCAGCTTCACTTGCGGCCCTCCACCAGATAGCGCAGATCGCTGATATCGACATCGCGCGTATTATCAGGCCGCACGCCCAACATCGGGCCTGCGCGGCGGATCAGATTACCGACAATGGGCGCCGCGTTATAGGCCGCTGTGCGCCCCGGTGTGGCCTGTGTAATCTTTGGCTCGTCCAGTGTGACCACCACCACATAACGCGGGCGATCCATCGGGAAAGCCGATGCAAAGGTCGTGATCAGCTTGCTTTTCACATAGCGGCCATCGACCAGCTTTTCAGCAGAGCCCGTCTTTCCCCCGACGCGAAATCCATCGGCATCGGCCTTCCTGCCGGTGCCGTAGATCGCGACCATGCGCAACAACTGGCGCATCCGGTGCGAGGTCGATGCCTTGAACACCCGCTTGCCCGGATTGGCCTTGCCCGGCTCAACCTTCAGCAGCGTTGCCTGACGGAAAATCCCGCCATTGACCATCGCGGCATAGGCATTGGCGAGGTGCAGCGGCGTCACCGAAAGGCCGTGACCATAACCCACCGTCATGGTCGTCAGTTTGGACCATTTGCCGCGCGGCCAATAGGGCTGCCCGCGGGCCTGCAACTCGATCTCCGGCGCGTGATCCATGCCAAGTTCCAGCATCACCCGGCGCAATTGCTCCCCGCCAAGCGCATCCGCCACGCGCATCGTCACGGTGTTGGAGGAATAGGCCAGCGTCTGCGGGATATTGAGCCGCGCTCCTTTCTCGTCATGGTCCTTGAAGCTGCGTTTGGCGACCTTCACCGGGCTGGCATCCCAGCTCTGGCTAAGATCGTTCACCACCCCTGCGTCCAGCGCGGCAGCCACCGTCAGAGGCTTGAACACAGAACCCAGTTCGCCAGTGACGTAAGTGGCGCGATTGTTGGTGTTGTCCTTGTCCTGCGGTGAAATGCGGTTGGGATCGAAATCGGGCAGCGAGGCCATCGCCAGCACTTCACCGGTGTCCACATCCAGCACGATACCCGCTGCGCCGTTGGCCTGAACGGCCTTCATGCCGCGGCCCATCTCGTCCTCAAGCGCGCCTTGCACGCGCACATCGATTGACAGGGCGACAGGTGCGGCGCGCAATTTTTCATCGCTGAGCCGCGCATTCAGCGTCTTTTCCATCCCGAACGCGCCGATGCTGACGCCGCGCTCATCCTCGATCACCCGGCCAAGGACGTGCGCCGCCAGTTTTCCCTGGGGATAGTGGCGGTCGGGAAATTCGGGTGTCTGCACCGCTGGTTCGCCCAGGCTCCAGACCTTGTTCGCATCTTCGGGCAGGACGCGGCGGCGCAGAAAGGTCGGCTTGCCATCGGCCAGCTGTCGGGCGGTCTTGCTTTCATCGAGGTCAGGGAAGATCGCTTTGAGTTCCCGCGCGATCTCTGCCGCGGACCGCACGAGCGGAGTGCCGCCATCGCCCCCCATCGCCTCGGGATAAAAATAAAGCGACAATGCGGGGTATCCGCGTGCGAGCGGCGCGCCGTTGCGATCGGTGATCTCGCCGCGTGGCGGCACCAGATCGGCCGAGACCGGCCCGCGCGCAGGGCCACGCCCCTCAATCCCGAACCACGCAATCTGCACCATCGCCACCAGCGCCAGCGCGGCAAAGATCAGGATCAGCCAGATGATGCGTTTCTGCGCGCACAAGAGCAATCGCAGGCGCATTTCCATCAGGTTGACCCGGCCCGCCTGAGGCCGCGCTGCCGCAGGCAAGCGGGCATCCGCGCGCTGAAGGAACGGGTTGGAAGCGCCCGCGACATCGCGATTGATTATGGGCGCGAGGCCATCTGTCTTGCCAGTCTTGTCGGTAAGGGAAGTCTTGCCGGAAAGGTCGGGCAGCCGGTCGAACAGGCCCGGTTGCGCCAGACCGACCGCTCGCGCGGTGACGCTCATTCTGCGTCCTCGGATTTATAGCGGCGCGGTCCGGTTCCGGTCTGCGCCTTCGCCTGACGGATCGGGGAAGCCTCGATCAGGATGTCGCCGAACGCCTGGGCAAAGGCGGTGCCGGGCACTTCATCGATGTTGGCAGCGGCCAAGGTAACCGGCGCGCCCGTTACCGGCGAGATCATTTCGCGGCGCCCGCGCCCCGGCGCCCCGGCGACAGCGCCCGCAGCGCCCGCATCGGCAAACGCCGCCTCGCCGCGCGCGACGCGGATCGGGGATGGCGCGCCGGGTCCGACCGGCTGGCCAAGCGCGGCAATATCGCGTCGGTTTTCAAGGTATTGATCGGCGCGCGGTGCCTCATAACCCATGTCCACGCGATTCCAGTGGGCCAGTTGATGCTGATTGGCACGCGCCTGAAATTCGGTTTCGAGCCGCTGCTGCTTGATTTTCAGCCGCACGATTGCCCGGTCGGCCAGCACCACTTCATTGCGCACCGCGTGCACTGTCACGCTGAACACCACAAACGTGGTGATGCAAACGGCCAACACAGCAGTCCAGCCCATCTGACGGCGGCGCGATCCTGTCATCGTCATCACATTGTCCTTTGTTGGCTGGGATTGGCGGGAGCGGCAGTGCGCACGGC
This sequence comes from Sphingomonadales bacterium, assembly GCA_038246695.1. Lineage (GTDB taxonomy): Bacteria > Pseudomonadota > Alphaproteobacteria > Sphingomonadales > Sphingomonadaceae > Erythrobacter. The sequence continues at coordinate 9,763 of JBBRVR010000043.1, read as the reverse complement.
GTATCGCAGCACCGATGATCGGCTGCGCGGGTTGCGATCTATCTCGGCCCCGGTCGGGCGGATCGCCTTGGATAGCTTGGCGAAGGTCGGGGGGGGCCCAGCAATTTCGCCCGGCAGATGACGCGATACGGTGCGCCCTGCGCCCGATGCCTCACGCAGGAAGCGTTTGACGATGCGGTCTTCAAGGCTGTGAAAGCTGACCACCGCCAACACCCCGCCCTCGCGCAGCAGCGCCTCGGCAGCGACCAGCCCGGCGCGCAGTTCGCCCAACTCATCGTTGACATGGATGCGCACCGCCTGAAAACTGCGGGTTGCGGGGTCTTTCTTGGCATGCGGGCGATAGCCCAGCGCGCGGCGCACCACCCGGGCCAGATCGCCGGTCGTCTCCAGCGGGCGCGCCGCGACGATGGCGCGCGCGACTCGGCGCGACTGGCGCTCTTCGCCATATTGATAGAGCACGTCGGCAATCGCGCCCTCATCGGCGGTGTTGAGAAAATCCGCCGCGCTTTCTCCGGCCTGGCTCATGCGCATATCGAGCGGGCCGTCTTGCGAGAACGCAAAGCCGCGTGCGCCTTGGTCAAGCTGCATCGAGGATACGCCGATATCCATCACCACCGCATCGACCTGCGGCACGCCGAGCCGCTCCATTTCCTCACGCATGGCCGAAAACCGGTGCGGGTGGAGCGAGAGCAGCCCATCATATTCCGCTTCCATCGCTGCGGCATCGCGCACCGCGTCAGGATCGCGGTCGAACGCATAGACGCGTGCGCCCGCATCCAGCAGAGCGCGCGAATATCCGCCCGCGCCAAACGTGGCATCGACCACCGTCAGGCCGGGCGCAGGCCGGATGGCTGCGATAACTTCGTCGAGCAGAACGGGGATGTGAGCGGCGTTCATGGCTTGCTGCCCTTGGCCTTGCCCTTGGCTTCGGCTTCGGCGATCAGGCTGACGCAGGCCGCCTTCGCGCTTTCCCAGCCATCGCCCATTTTCTCAAGCTGAACTGGGTTCCAGATCGAGAAGAAACGTCCAGCGCCCTGAAAATACAGGCCATCGTCGATATCGGCGAGACCGCGCAGATATTCGGGCATGATGAAGCGCCCGCTGTCATCGAAGGGCACTTCGACAAAGCCGAACAATTGCGACGAGCGTTCATCCCAGTCGAAATCACGACCGAGGCGCAAGGCGCGCTCTTCTTCTTTTTCGAGCTGCGCGTCGAGTTCGTCCTTGCGCGACAGGCCAAAGCCGATGAGGCAATCCCAGCGCTCATGCTTGGCAAGGCACAGGATCTTGGAGCCCGACCCGCTCTCTTTCTCGGCCTTGCGCAGCAGCGGCGGCAAGACAAAGCGGCCCTTGTCGCCCGCAGGCGAAAAGGCTTGACCGCTATATCCTCCAAATGCCGACACGCTGGCCGTTCCCCTTCCCATTGTCCCACAGATCGCTCCCCAGTGATCGATCCGGTGATCAAACCTGCCAGCGCAAGGCCCGGAAGCCTCCAGACACAGCTCTCCCGTCACCACCCGCGCGGTTAAGCGAGAGCGGCGCGTCAATCGAAACGAAGACGCGAGGCATGCAGGCAAGATTGATGCAGCCCCGGTAATATCGGGGAACCACCGGGGTTTCTAGGGAAAACTTGGGGATTTTTGGGGATGAAGCGGTAAGCTTATGTTTTGATTAACCTTTGTTCATCCGTATTCTGTTTACCATTGCACTTGGACCTCGGTCTGATCGCAGGAATGTGTCGTAAAGGCCTCTCATCGGGTGAGAATCCCGCGCGATTCCCATAGAGCCGGTCGCGCACGGACCAAACTGGGGTGCCTTTCCCGCGTGATCCCCGAACTGGACAATTGCAGCCGTTAGCGCTCCTCGCCATCGGTGAATGCAAAACCCAGCAATGCCAGGATCGCCGCGCCGCCCTCCCCCGCCAACTCGGGGTGTTCGAACACTGCGGCATCGGCCATCAATGTAACGGTGCCCTTGCCCACCGCGCATTTCATGATCGGCTTTGGCGCAGCCTTCGCACAGTAAGGCCCGCTTGACGCGACGTCGCCTGCCAGCAGGACGGGAACCTCGCCCGTTTCCAGCGCTGCTGCGCGCGGAGCATCCAGCTGCGAATCATCAAAGCTTACTTCCATGCCCCAGCGACCCACCACCGGCGGGATCAGCGCGCTGTCGGTCGGCCTGCGCGGATCGCCCAGCGCCATATCGTAATCCCCGGTCAGCGCCGGATCTAGGACCAGCAACAATTGCCCGCCCGCCCTCACCCATTCATCCAGCGCGACATTGTCGGCAGGCGACAGCCCGCGCGGCTGGATCACGGCGAGGCGCTGCAGCCCACCGAGCGGATCGGTTTCGGCATCGCCACTCGTCAGCGGTGCAATCGGGGAAAGCGTATCAATCGGAGTGATGGCAAAGCGCTGTTCGATCACGGCGCGGCCCCACGGCAGCGCGGCATCGCCCGACGCAATCTGCGCGAAATCCGCATCGATAGGCCAATAGAGCGGCAGGCTGGTCATCAGCCCGAGCGGAGCCTTTTCGGTGCGTTCCACCGCCTGTGTTTGCGCTCTGGTTGAGCCAACTGGATCGGCCCCGCACCCGGCCAGCAGCAAGCCTGCAAGCATCGCTGCCGCGCTGCCCAGGCGCCTAATTTCCATCCGGGCGCTTTTCGGGTCTGGTCGGCAATGTGTCGGGCAGGGTCATCTGCCTTTGCGCTGCGGGCGGGTTGGCCTGTGGCGAAGCCTCGCCAGCCTCTGGTTCCGGCGGAATATCAGGCACCACGCCCGCATCGGCCAGCGGATCGCGCGGCGATGGCAGGCCGGTCGGCTCGGTAGTGGGCGCGGCATCGGGCACAGCGTTTTGCTCCGCCTTGCTCGCTTGCCCGCCAATCGCATCGGCCAGGCCAACCAGCAGGATCATCGCCAGCATTCCGGTAATGCCGACCTGCAGGCGCTGCACCGCCTCGGCCCGCGCCCCGCCCAGCGGCGCTGCATCGGGCACGGCGTCTTGCGGCTTTAATCCGTGATCGGTGGTGGTGCCCGAACGCTGCCATGCACCGGGAACCTTGTTCCCCAGCCGTCCGAAAAGATCGCGTGCTGCCATCGCGTCAGCCTATCAGCCCTCGTCAGGAAGTGCCAGCCAGTCGAACACCGGCAGGCCTTTCGCCTCCAGCCACGCGGCATTGTACAACGTCGAGAGATAGCGAAATCCAGAGTCGCACAGGATCGTGGCGACCTGCGGCACAGCCTCGTGCCCCTCGGCCACCAATTGCTGCCCCAGCGCAACCGCGCCTGCAACATTGATGCCGGAGGAAAGTCCAAGGCACAGCCCCTCCTCGCGCAGCAGACGGCGGACCCATTCCAGCCCTTCCTCATCGGAAATGCGGAACTGCGTATCGATCATCGCGCCTTCGAGGTTGGCGGTGATGCGGCCCTGCCCGATCCCTTCTGCGACCGAAGACCCCTCGGCCTTCAACTCCCCGTGGGCGTAGTAATTGTAAAGCGCCGCGCCATGCGGATCGGTCAGCGCGATGCGGATATCGGGGTTCTTTTCCTTCAGCCCCAGCCCCACGCCCGCAATCGTCCCGCCGGTGCCAGCCGCGCAGGTGAAGCCGGTGATTGTGCCGCCCATTTGCTCCCACAATTCCTGCGCTGTTCCCTCGATGTGAGCGCGGCGATTGGCGACATTGTCGAACTGCCCGGCCCATACAGCGCCTTCGGTCTCCTCCGCCATTCTTCGCGAAACGTGCTGGAAATGCGCAGGATCGGAATATTTGGTCGGCGGCACCAGAACCAGGTGTGCGCCCAGCGCACGCAGCGTGTCCATCTTCTCGCGAGACTGATTATCGGGCATGACGATAATCGTCTTGTAACCAAGCGCATTGGCGACCAGCGCGATGCCGATCCCGGTGTTGCCCGCCGTCCCCTCGATCACGGTGCCGCCGGGCTGCAATTCGCCCCGCGCCTCTGCATCGCGGATCATGTACAGCGCCGCGCGGTCCTTCACGCTGGAGCCGGGGTTGGCGAATTCGCACTTGCCCCAGATATCGCAGCCCGCAGCCGCGCTCGGCCCGGCAAGCCGCACCAGCGGCGTGTTACCGATCAGGGACAGCGTATCGCCAACGGGTTTGGTGATGTTCATGGGGCGCGATTTAGGTGCGCCCCGGCCCCCAATCAATCAACATTAATCTTCAGGCGCGATAGTCACCTTCATCCCGTCAAGCTCGGCAGTTAGCGGGACCTGACACGAAAGACGCGAATTGTCCTGGCGATGATCGCTCGATTCCAGCAGGTCGTCCTCGTCCTCGCTCACCGCAGAGGTCTTGTCCATGAACGCCGGGTCGACGTAGACATGGCAGGTCGCGCACGAGCAGCACCCGCCGCACAGCGCCAGAAGCTCATCGAAGCCGTTATCGCGGATCGCTTCCATCACGGTGAGGCCGTTTTCGACGTCGATTTCGCTTGTCTCACCATCGCGATTGGTAACGATCAGCTTGGGCATGGGCGTCTTTTCCTTCTTTGGATTAAGCACATTGGGCGCATGGTGCGCGCTATCGGTCAAACCGGGTGGCTGCTAGGATGTTCCGGCGAACAGCGCAACTGCCGCGCGGACAGATGCGATATATGGGCGATGACGGGGCGATCATTATGGGACTGACGGCAAAGCGGATAAGAGACGGGCTGGACGCGCTCGCGCAGACCGACGCGCGGGTTGCCGCGCAGCTTGACCGGGTCGGCTATCCTGCGGCGCGCCTGCGCGATCCCGGTTACAAAACGCTTTTGCGCACAATCGTGGGACAACAGGTCAGCGTAGCGGCGGCGGCATCAATGTGGGGCAAGCTGGAGGCGGAGCTGGGCGAGGACTTCACCCCCACCTGCCTACTGGAGCGCGATTTCGACACGTTGCGCGCCTGCGGCCTCTCGCGCCAGAAACAGGGTTATGCGCGGTCGCTGTGCGAACTCGTAGAGGCCGGCGCGGTGGATTTCACGGCCATGCCAGGGGGCGATGAAGATGCCATTGCGCTGCTGACGCAGATCAAGGGAATTGGCCGCTGGTCAGCCGAGATATATCTGCTGTTTGCCGAAGGGCGCGCCGACATCTGGCCCGCGGGTGATCTGGCGGTGCAGGAAGGCGTCAAACGCCTGCTGGAACTGGTCGAGCGTCCCGGCGAAAAGGAAACGCGCGCGCTGGGCGAACAATGGTCGCCGCACCGTGGCCCAATGGCGATCTTCACCTGGCATTATTACGCCAACCCGGCGCTTTGATGATGGCGCAGCGCATCCGATTTGCGTCCTCGGTGCTGGTCCCTCCGCGTCGCTACGGGCACCTGCGGGCGTGCGCTTGTGCTTGCAGCCTTGAGCCGATTGAACGGGGTAAAACACCCCCTTGCCTCAAGGATCAATCGGCGTATTATCCGACCAATACACCGATGCCTGACGGTTGAAATTGAGAGGACTCCGCACCCATGTTAACCAAATCACTTACAGCCCGTCTGCTGGCTGCCACAGCTGCTGCGACCGTGTTCACCCTTCCCGGCGTCAGCATTGCCGACAGCCATCAAGACAAATCAACCACCGGAGTATCGATGACCACCACCGCTGAAGCCGCCCCTCTGATCCCGCGCGAAGCGCTGTTCGGCAATCCGACCCGGACGCAAGGGATGCTCAGCCCCGATGGCAAATGGCTCAGCTGGCTGGCGCCAAAAGACGGCGTGCTAAACATCTGGATCGCCCCCAGAAATCAGGGGGGCGGCGATCAGGGCGCGGCGAAGGCTGTCACCAGCTCCACCGATCGCCCGATCCGCAGCCATTTCTGGTCCCCCGACAGCAAAAGCGTCGGATACATTCAGGACAAAGGCGGCGATGAAAACTTCCTGCTTTACAAGATCGACGTGGCGACCGGCGAGGAGACCACCCTCACCCCGTTCGAAAACACCCGCGTCGAAATTGTCGGCGCATCCGAGACGATCAAGGACAAACTGCTGATTGGCGTCAACAATCGCGATCCGCAATTCCACGATGTCCACCTGCTCGACATCAACACCGGCAAGCTGGAACTGGTTTATCAAAACGAAGGGTTTGCAGGCTTCATGGCCGATGACACGCTGACCCTGCGAATGGCGTACCGTCAGAACGAGGCTGGCGGCACCGACTATTTCGAAGTGACCGATAATGTCGTTGCCGAGGAACCGTTCGAGACTACCGCGATGGAGGATTCGCTCACCACATCGCCCGCCGGATACACCACCGATGGATCGGTGCTGTACTGGATCGACAGCCGCGGTCGCAACACCGCGGCGCTGTATGCGCAGGACACAGCAACTGGCGATAAAACCCTGATTGCGCAGGATGAGAAGGCCGATATCGGCGGCACGATCCGCGATACGAAAACCGGCGAGGTGCAGGCCTATTCGGCGAACTATCTCAAGACCGAATGGACCGCGACCGATCCAGGGATCAAGGCCTCGCTCGACTGGCTGCGTGGGCGGCTCGACGGGGAATTCGGTATTTCCAGCCGCACCGATGACGATGCGACCTGGATCGTGTGGAACGACCCGCTGACGGCGCCGACGAGCACGTTCATCTATGACCGCGATGCCCAGACGCTAACGCCGTTCTACGTCACCCGGCCAGAACTGGAAGGCGCGCCGCTGCAACCGATGAACCCGGTCGAGATCACCAGCCGCGACGGGCTGACCCTGCCGTCCTATCTGACCCTGCCACCGGGCAGCGACAGCGATGGCGATGGACGCCCCGATGCCGCTGTGCCGATGGTACTGCTGGTGCACGGCGGGCCGTGGGCGCGTGACGGATACGGGTTTTCGAGCGGCGTCCAGTGGCTCGCCAATCGTGGCTACGCGGTGTTGCAAGTCAACTTCCGGGGCAGCACCGGGTTCGGCAAGGATTTCCTCAATGCCGCGAACCTCGAATGGGGCCTCAAGATGCACGATGACCTGATCGACGCGACCGACTGGGCCATTGGCGAGGGCATCACCAGCGCCGACAAGGTGGCGATCATGGGCGGATCTTATGGCGGCTATGCGACGCTGGCGGGCCTTGCCTTTACGCCTGAGAAATTCGCCTGCGGGGTGGATATCGTCGGCCCGTCCAACCTTGAAACGCTGTTGTCAACGATCCCGCCTTATTGGGCCCCGATGGTCAAGATTTTCCACGAACGCATGGGCGATCCCAACACCGAAGAAGGGCTCGCCATGCTGAAAGCCGCCAGCCCACTGTACAAGGCGGACCAGATCGAAAAGCCGCTGCTGATCCTGCAAGGCGCCAACGATCCGCGCGTCAAGCAGGCCGAAAGCGACCAAATCGTCGCCGCCATGAAGTCGGCCGGAATCCCCGTCACCTATGTGCTGTATCCCGATGAGGGCCACGGCTTTGCCAAGCCGGTGAACAATATCGCCTACACCGCGATTACCGAGAATTTCCTGGCGACCTGCCTTGGCGGGCGCAGCGAACCGATCGGCGATGCGGTGGCGAACAGCACGGCGCAAATCCTTGATGGACAGGAGTTTGTCGCAGGACTGCAGGAGACCTTGAACGATTGATGTGCCGGGCGAGTCCCCGCGTGGCGCGGGGACTCGCAATCGGGTTGCAATCGGACATGACAACGCGCTGCGCCTCACCTAATCAGGTTGCAAACTGCAATTCATGGGAGAGGGACCAATGAGCGAGGCACCAAAGCGCGCGATTTTCATCACCGGCGGCGGATCGGGCATCGGGCGCGCCACCGCGCGCTATTTCGGGGAGCGCGGCTGGTTCGTCGGTATTTCAGATATCGACGTTCCCGGCATGGAAGAAACGCTGGCGCTGATCCCCGGCGGGTTCAAATACATGCATCAGCACGATGTGCGCGACCGCGCCGGATGGGACGTTGCGCTGAACTCGTTTTCGACCGCCGCCGGAGGTCGGATCGACGTGCTGATGAACAATGCAGGGGTCGGCAGCGGCGGCGCTCTGGCGGAAATGGACACCGACGAGATAGACCGCTGCCTCGACATCAATCTGAAAGGCGTGCTGTACGGCGCGCAGGCGGTTCATCCACATCTTGCCAAAACCGCGCCCGGATCGGCGCTGATCAACATTGCCAGCGCCGCAGGGATCGCCGGCAATTCCGGGATGAGCGTGTATTGCGCGACCAAGTTCGGCGTGCGCGCCGTCACCGAAAGCCTCGATGCCGAATGGGCACAGGACGGGATCAAGGTCGCCTCGATCTGCCCCAGCTTTATCGATACACCGCTGCTCGATGGCACCGGCAATCGCCGCTCGAACGAGCGCGTGCGCGACGTGGTCATCGCCGCCGGGCTTGAAATTACGCCGGTTAAGGAGGTTGCCGAGGCAATCTGGAATGCGGTCCACGGCGATGATCTGCACTATCTGGTCGGCAAGACCGCCCGCCAGCTCAACTTTGCCAAGCGCTGGATGCCGGGCCGCGTGCGCAAGCAAGGGCGCAGCAGCGCGACCTTGCTGGGACGGTGATGGGCAGGATGCGCGCACCCGCTTTTGCCGCTCTCCCTCTCGCCCTGTCGTGTCTGACGGTTCCTGTTGCGGCACAACTGGTCGAGGTGGAGCCTGTCACCGTCGCCCAAAGCTACACGCTCGCCTCAAAAACCCTGGGCGGCGACCGGATCATCTCGATCCGCGTGCCCGCCGAATACGCGGCGGAGCCGACTCGCCGGTTTCCGGTGGTCTATCTGCTCGATGGCGGGCCCGATCAGGACTTCATCCACATCGCCGGGATCGCCCAGAGCCGGGAGATGAATTCCAGTTTCGAACCGTTCATCCTCGTCGGCATCCAGAGCGTTGACCGGCGGCGCATGTTCACGCCCCAGGTCGAAAATCCGCAACCCTACATTGAGATGCTGATGGCAACGCCCGGCGGCAGCGCGCAATATCGCGATTTCCTGCGCGACGAGCTGAAGCCGCTGATCGAAAGCAAGCTGCGCACCAATGGCGAGGATGCGGTTATCGGCGAATCGCTGGGCGGCCTGTTCATCATCAAAACCCTGCTGGTGGAACCGGGGCTGTTTGACGATTACATCTCGATATCGCCCTCATTGTGGTGGGAAGAAATGAAACACGCGAAACTGGCGAAGGAGTATTTAGCGCGTGCCCCGGCAGGCAAACACCGGCTGTATCTGACCACCGCGAACGAGGGCAACTGGCACCGCGAAGGCACCGAACGCCTTGTTGCAGCCCTCCGCGAAGCCGCGCCGGAGGGGCTGGAATGGACGTTCGTGGATGCCGGGGCGAGCGAGACGCATGGCACGCTCTACCATCCAATGGCGCTGGATGCGTTTCGCGCGCTGTACGGCTCCCCAGCGCGCGAATACGGCAATCATCCGCTCGTTGGCGGTTCATCCGACCTCGAACCGACGCCCGCCGAACAGGCACGCATTGATGCGCCCTGCACCCGCGAAAGCGCCATCGCGATTAGCCCCGCAACGGCCGAGCGCATCCGCGACGCGTTCGAATACATTTGCGTGCTCCACCAGCTCGGCCCGCTGCCACGCGAGGGCACGTTACCGGGCTGAACCTAGACCAGCTGGTCGATCGCGCGCGCCATCGCGGCATCGCGGGAAGAAAGCCCGCCCGCATCATGCGTGGTCAACGTGATGTCGACCTTGGCATAGACATTGGACCATTCGGGGTGGTGATCGTGACTGGCGGCCAGCAAGGCGACGCGGCTCATGAAGCCCCAGGCTTGCGAAAAATCGTCAAACTGGAAAATGCGCTGGATCGCCTCGCCATCGCGCACC
>JBBRVR010000042.1:0-24251 GCA_038246695.1 Sphingomonadales bacterium | reverse complement strand
CATCGTCAAACCCGAAGACAGCAAAGCCGAACACGAGCGCATGCTGAAAGCGGCACAAGGCGTGCTCGAGGCGCTCGGCCTGCCCTATCGCACGATGCTGCTGTGCACAGGCGACATGGGTTTTGGCGCGCGCAAGACGTTCGACATCGAGGTCTGGCTGCCCGGACAGAGCGCCTATCGCGAGATCAGTTCCTGCTCCAACACTGGCGATTTTCAGGCGCGGCGGATGAACACTCGCTACCGCCCGCAAGGCGAGGCGAAAAAGACCGAATTCGTCCACACATTGAACGGCTCGGGCCTTGCGGTTGGTCGCACGCTGGTGGCAATCATCGAAAATTACCAGCAGGCCGATGGCGGCGTGGTGGTGCCCGAAGCGCTGCACCCCTACATGGGCGGCGTGACCCGGTTGGAGCCTCATTCCTGATGCGCATTCTCGTAACCAATGACGATGGCTACCACGCCCCCGGCCTTGCCGTGCTCGAGGAAATTGCCGCGCAGTTTTCGGACGATATCTGGGTCTGCGCCCCATCCGAGGAGCAATCGGGCGCGGGCCATTCGCTCACGCTCAATCGCCCGGTGCGCCTGCAACGCTTTGCCGAGCGGCGCTTTGCCGTCACCGGCACGCCGACCGACAGCGTGATGATGGCTCTGCGCGAAGTGCTGGACAGCCCGCCCGACCTCATTCTTTCGGGCGTCAATCGCGGGGCCAATCTGGCCGATGATATCACCTATTCGGGCACCGTCTCCGCCGCGATCGAAGGCGCGCTGGCGGGCATTCGCTCGATCGCGCTGAGCCAGGTCTATGGGCTCGGAAATACCACCGGCAAAATCAATGGCGGAGGCGATGCGGAACTGTTCGATGCGGCGGCCAAGTGGGGTGTAAAGGCCATCGCCCCGCTGCTGGATACGCCGTTCGATGACCGGACCCTCATCAATATCAACTTTCCGCCCCTTCCGGCCGATGACGTGCGCGGCATTCGCGTGGTGCGGCAGGGGTTCCACGATTATTCGCGCGGCAGCATCGTCGAAGGCACCGATCCGCGCGGGGCACGCTATTTCTGGTTCGGCCTGCACGCGATCGAGCACACGCTGGACCACGGCACCGATCTGGAAGCGATTGATGAAGGCTATGTCGCGGTCACTCCGTTGCAGCTTGACCTGACGCATCACGCATCGCTCGGCACTATCGCTGAGCGATACGGCCAGCGAAACGGACAATAACGGGCACCGCGCGCAGCATGGCACGACTAAAACTTACGGGCGATGATGCCGACCGGCGCACTGGTAAACTTGCGCGCAAGTCCAGGCCGCTGCGCCGCAAGGTGAGGCTGCCGCTATGGGGCGATGTAACCCTGCGTCTGGGCGCGGCGGTATTTCTGATTTCCATCGTCGTGCTGATTCACTGGTGGGACCGCGATGGCCTGATCGACAATTACGATGGGAATGTCAGCTTCCTCGACGTGGTGTATTTCACCATGATCTCGATCACGACCACCGGGTTTGGCGATATCGCACCGATAAGCGACAAGGCACGACTGGTCGAGGCGATCATCGTCACCCCGATCCGGTTTGCGGTGTTCTTCATCTTTGTGGGTACGGCCTACAATTTCATCATCAAGCGTAGCTGGGAGAAGTGGCGCATGGCGCGCATTCAGGAAAAACTCACCGGCCATGTCGTGGTCCTCGGCTTTGGCGTTTCGGGCTCTCAGAGCGTGGAGGAACTGATCGAGCGTGGCACCGATACCCGCAACATCGTGGTCGTTGAACCGAGCGAGGAACGCCTCGCCGAAGCTGAAAAGATCGGGGTAAACGTGCTGGCCGGTGATGCGACCCGCGACGAAACTCTAAGGGCGGTGCGGATCGAGGAAGCAAGCGCGGTGCTGGTATCGGCGGGGCGAGACGATACCTCGATACTGATCGTGCTGACGGTGCGCCACCTTGCCCCCGATGTGCCGATCAGCGTGGTGGTGCGCGCCGACGATAACGAATTGCTGGCGCGTCAGGCCGGGGCGGACAACGTCATCAATCCGGTACGCTTTACCGGTCTGCTTCTGGCGGGCAGCGCGCAAGGGGCACACATTGCCGATTACCTCGCCGATCTCGCCTCGGTTTCCGGCCGCGTGCAATTGGTCGAGCGGGTGGTGAACGATAGTGAATGCGGTTGCTCGATCAGCGATCTGACCACGGGCGGGCGCGGCCTCCGGATCTACCGCAACGGGAGAGCCATCGGGTTCTGGGAGGAGGAATGCCAAATCCTTCAGGAAGGCGATGTGATCGTGGAAATCGTACCGACCGAAAATGGCTCCAGCAACGGCGACACGCACTGATCGCCGGTTACCGGAACAGCACGAACACCCCGCCCATCGCCGCCATGCCCACAACGAAGTGGCTGGCATCGATCAGGAACAGCCTCCCGCTTTTGCGCTGGTAGAGGTAATTGATGCCGATTGCCGGGACCATCACGCCCACGGCAAAGCCAACCGCCATCATCATCACCACAAAATCCGCAGGATCGGTGCGGGCAATCAAGTGCCACAGCACCATCGCGATCAGCATTTCAAACAGGAAGGTGAGGCCGAATATCACGGGCATGTTGCCGCGCCGCATTTGCGCATCAGACAGCCCTGCGGCCTTTTGCCACGCTTTGCCAAACAGCACCCCGTACCAGATCGCTCCGACTGCAAAGAACGCGGCGGCGCCGGCCAGCACGGGCCATAATGCAAAATCGTTCATGACAATTCCTCTTTCATCAGCTGGACAGGCGATAGACCCGATATCGCGCTGGCGAAAGCATACGGCGCTGGAAGTCGGCGGGGAACAGGTGTAGGGGCGCAGCGCTTATGAATATGCCCGCCACCACACTCCCCGACCAGAAACGTATCGGTATGGTCAGCCTCGGCTGTCCCAAGGCGCTGGTCGATAGCGAGCGCATCCTCACCCGGCTGCGCGCCGATGGCTATGCCATGTCGCCCGATTATGCCGGCGCAGACATCGTGCTGGTCAACACCTGCGGCTTTCTCGACAGCGCGAAGGAAGAAAGCCTTGCCGCGATTGGCGAGGCGATTGCCGAAAACGGCCGCGTGATCGTGACCGGCTGCATGGGCGAGGAAGCCGACGCGATCCGCGCCGCGCATCCCCAAGTGCTGGCGGTGACGGGCGCGCACCAATACGAGCAGGTGGTGGAGGCGGTGCACATCCACGCGCCGCCATCGCAGGGGCCGTTCGTGGACCTTATCCCGCAGCCGGGCGCGCTCTTGCAGCGAAGCGGTAGCGCAGATGAATACGTCAAGCTGACCCCGCGCCATTACAGCTATCTCAAGATTTCCGAGGGCTGCAACCATTCCTGCGCGTTTTGCATTATCCCGCAGTTGCGCGGAAAACTTGCCAGCCGCCGGATCGATGCGGTGCTGCGCGAGGCGGAAAAACTGGTTGCGGCGGGCACGCGCGAATTGCTCGTTATCAGTCAGGATACCAGCGCCTATGGCGTCGATATCCGGCATGAAACCCGCGACTGGAAGGGCAGCCCGGTGCGCGCCCACATGACCGACATGGCCCGCGAACTGGGCGGCCTGCGCACGCCCGATGGCGCGCCGCCGTGGGTTCGCCTGCATTATGTCTATCCCTATCCGCATGTCGACAATATCATCCCCCTGATGGCCGAGGGTCTGTTGACCCCGTATCTCGATATTCCGTTCCAGCACGCCAGCCCGCATGTCCTCAAACTGATGCGCCGCCCCGCGAACGAGGCAAAAGTGCTTGAACGCCTGAGGAACTGGCGCGACATCTGCCCCGATATCGCCATCCGCTCCAGCTTCGTGGTCGGTTTCCCCGGAGAGCGCGAGGAGGACTTCGAATACCTCCTCGAATGGCTGGAGGAAGCCCAGCTTGACCGCGTCGGCGCGTTCCGGTTCGAACCGGTCGAAGGCGCGGCGGCCAACGCACTGCCCGATCCCGTGCCCGAACCCCTCAAGGAGGAGCGTTACGCCCGCCTGATGGAACTCACCGAGCGGATCAGCGCCGCCAAGCTCACTGCTAAGGTAGGCCGCACCCTGCCCGTCATCATCGACGAGGTTGGCGAGCCCGATGAGGACGGCGACATCGGCGCCACCGGGCGATCCCAGGCCGACGCTCCCGAAATCGACGGCGCGGTCTATCTGCGCAACGTCCCCGAAACCCTGACGCCGGGCGACATCGTCGCTGCGACAATCGAGGATGCCGACGCGCACGACCTGTTCGGCGTGATTGCGAGCAGGTAGCTGCGTTGCATCGCTCAGGCCGCTTGCGAAGTTGACAAAATTGACACTGCGTCACGCGGCGTGAATGCTGATTAATCTCCGTTTATCAGACAATTGATCCGCTGCGGCGAAGTTGACACTGTGCGAAAATCTTTTTTGCTCCCAAGGTCGGCATGATCGGTTGTGAGCCATACAGTACGAGCACGGTGTAGGAAAACGCGCGGCTACTTCCAATCCGGTAGGTTGAGCGTTACGCGAAGGGTTGCCGCACGCGGCACGAACTGTGCGGGAAGGTCGCGCGCATGTTCGGCCCAAAGCGCTTTCAGTTCGGGATACTCGGCCAGCAGGTCGCGACCGTTGGGCAGTATTGACTGAGTGTAAAACAGATCGGCCTGCGGGGCCTCCAATGTCCCGATGGCCGTGCTGCGGAGTCTGGTTCCCTGTAATCCCTCGATAAGCATCGAGGCGGCCTCATCGCGCTGCTCATGACACAGAAGACCCTGCACTGCGAACTGCAGACCCTCGGCGCTGTTTTCGCGCAAATAGGCAAGCTCAGGCGCTGCCTCGTCCGTACGGCCGAGTTGCTTCAAGACGCAGGCGCGATCCCGGGCAATGATCATTTTCGCATATGTACTCCCGTAATCTGCAGCCACTGCGCGGGCGAGCGAGGTCGCCTTCAGCCCCTCTTCCCAGCGGCCTTGCCCAACCAGCCGCGATGCCCGGTTGATGACGAAGTTCACCACCCACGGATTGGCATCGGCCTCCACCGCTGCCAGCTCATCAAAGATCGCATCCGCGCGATCGGGCTGTCCCAGCGAATCGTGCGCATAAGCCTGTATATTCAGCGCCCAGCCGTCGCCTTCCTCCAACGCCAGACCGCGTTCCTGACGCATCCGCCAAGTCTGCGCCAAATCGATCGCCGCCTGAAACTCGCCATGATAATGCAGGGCGTGGGCTGCAGCCGAGAACCGATCGCGATCTGTTGGGGCATTAGTCAACTGGCGGCCGGTTATCTCGACATCCTGAGCACCAACGGCGACCAGATTTATTCCCGCGCGATCTTCGATCCGGCGCCGAAGCGGTTCGTATCGCCGATCCGTCAGCAAGTCGATGTAAGACGACGGAAGCGTAATGTAGGACAACATCTCGTCAGCCATGTCGATGCGCCCTGCTCGCGCCACCTCTACCAATGCCTGGGCAGCGAGGCTGGAATGCAGATCGCTGTCGATAAAGGCAATTTGGCTGTCTTCGAACCAGCTGAATGCGATTTTCTGGAAATCCTCGATCCGGCCCTGAGACCTCAGCATTCTGACCAATGCCCAAAGACGGTCTCGCTCAAGCCCTTCGAATGTCTTTCCGCGCAACCAGCCAAACTGATCTAACGCGAGGTCGCCATCCTTTGCCCTTTCTGCAAAATAAAGGATCAGGCTGACATTTGACCCTTTGGGGTCCAATTCATGCAGAGCGCGCACAATCGCAGCCCCATCGGAAAACCGGTCCTCTTCATCGGCGCACAACGCCTCCGACCACAACGAAGCACGCTTGATCCCAATGGCTCCGGGATCAAACTTCTCCATCACTGCCAGAAGAGGCACGCCAAAATCGCAAGGCTGTTCGATCCAGCGATCACCGTTTTCACGAAAGGTATTGAGCGCCTCAACGCTGTTCATCTGCGAGAAGTCAGGGATCGTTTCGGCGGGTGACTGGTGGGTATCCTGCGCTGAAACGGGTGACCCTGACAGCAGCGCAAAACCTGCGATCAAGGAAAGAAATTCAGCGAGCATCGAGCGCGACGCACGACGATGAAAAAATGAAAGCTTCATGTGTCGCCCCGACATGCTTTGAATCGATGCGGATTCAGGACGCAGTCTCAGGGCAGTAGCGCAAAAAGAAAAGCATATTTTTTCGTTATCGACAGGGCGAGAGTACTTATATCTCACCACCCCCCGGAACCACCCCGCGCCGCAGCGTTGAGCCTGCATGACCATCAACATCACTTCGCGCTTTGCGTTCGAGTATTACACACCCGCCAGTGCGCTGCTGCAATTCGAGGCCGCCGCCCTGCCGCAACAGACGCTCATCGAATGCGCCACCACCATCAGCCCGCACGCGAGCAGCGTGCGGGTGGGCGCGCAGGACGATATTGGAGAACGCATCTGGCTGCACGGCTCGGGCCGGATCGAGGTCGAATACTCAGCACAGGTCACGCCGACCCGGACGCTGCTGCCGCTGGAAACGCTCGCCGCGCTCGAACCGCATCAATTGCCGGGCGAGGCGGTGCAATACCTGCTCGAATCGCGGTATTGCCGGGCCGACCGCTTCCAGAGCCTCGTCGCGTCCGAATTTGGCGAAACCTCCGGCGGCGCGCGGATCGCCGCGATCCGCGACTGGATGGGTGAACATTTCGAATATGTCCCCGGCTCCAGCAATCCGACCACCGATGCCTCCGAAACCTTCATCAAACGCCAGGGCATCTGCCGCGATTACGCGCATGTTCTGGTCACGATGGCGCGCGCATCGACGATCCCGGCACGCTATGTCGCATGCTATGCGCCGGGGGTGACGCCGCAGGATTTCCACGCCGTGGCCGAAGTGTTCCTCGCTGATCCGGCAGTGCCGGGCGGCGGCACGTGGCAACTGGTGGATGCGACCAGCATGGCTGATCTGGAACACGCCGCGATTATCGGCGTCGGGCGCGATGCGGCCGATGTCAGCTTCCTTACCAGCTTTGCCCCGATGGGCTTCATCTACAGCGAAGTGAACGTCTCCACCGTTTGAAAAAGCCGCATTGTCCCGGCTCCCCCAGCCCGATTGCGAGGCACGCGCGAGGCCGCTAAGGAGGCTTGCGAAGGGGTCATGTATGAGCGAATTCGTAGCCGACCGACTGCTGCTGTTCGGGGCGACCGGCGATCTTTCGCGGCGCAAGCTGCTGCCGTCGCTGTGCGCGCTGGACGCGGACGGGCTGCTGCCGCCGGATCTGGCAATCATCGGCACGGCACGCAGCGAATTGAGCGATGCGGAGTTTCGCGACATGGCCCGCGCCGCGCTGGAGGAATTTCTCGAGCCCGGCCGGCGCGGCGGGATGGCGCAATTTCTCAACCGCCTGAGCTATCAGGCACTCGACGCGACCACGCTGGACGGTTTTACCGAACTCGCGGAAAAGGTTGGTGAGCCCAAACTGGGCCTCGCGATCTTCCTTTCGACCGCGCCAAAGCTGTTCGGGCCGACGATTGCGGGTCTCGAACATGCCGGGCTGACCGGCGAAAATGTGCGCATGTGCCTGGAAAAGCCGCTGGGCGATGATCTTGCCTCCAGCTGCGTCATCAACG
This sequence comes from Sphingomonadales bacterium, assembly GCA_038246695.1. Lineage (GTDB taxonomy): Bacteria > Pseudomonadota > Alphaproteobacteria > Sphingomonadales > Sphingomonadaceae > Erythrobacter. Next base: position 16,687 of record JBBRVR010000042.1, on the reverse strand, counting down.
ATGCCGTCGCCGCCGCCTTCCCCGAAAAACGGATTTTCCGGATCGACCACTATCTGGGTAAGGAGACGGTGCAGAACCTGCTCGCGCTGCGGTTTGCCAATATCCTGTTCGAACCGATCTGGAATGCGACCTATATCGACCATGTGCAGATAACCGTTGCCGAAACGGTCGGGCTGGAAGGGCGCGTGGGGTTCTACGACGATGCGGGCGCGCTGCGCGATATGGTCCAGAACCACATGCTGCAATTGCTGAGCCTTGTCGCGATGGAGCCACCCACCAGCTTTGACGCAGCGCCCGTGCGCGATGAAAAGGTGAAAGTGCTGCGTGCGCTGCGCCCTGCCCCGGCGAGCGACACCGTAACCGGGCAATACCGCGCCGGAGCGATCAACGGTAAGGCCGTGCCCGGCTATGACGAGGAACTGGCTGCATCCGATATGCCCGCCTCCCGCACCGAAACCTTCACCGCGATCAAGGCGCATGTCGATAACTGGCGCTGGAAAGGCGTACCGTTCTACCTGCGCACAGGAAAACGGCTGCCTGAACGCGTCACCGAAATCCTCGTCAAGTTTCGCTGTGTGCCGCATTCGATCTTTGAAGGCACGGGTGCGCTGATGCAGCCCAACAGTCTGCTGATCGGGATCCAGCCCGAAGAAAACATCACGCTGTCGCTGATGGCAAAGGTGCCCGGACTCGATGAAAACGGGGTCAGCCTGCGCGAAGTGCCGCTGGAAATCGCGATGCCCGATGCGTTCGTCGGCCAGCACCGCCGGATCGCCTATGAACGGCTGCTGCTGGATCTGGTCAAGGGCGATCAGACGCTGTTCGTGCGGCGTGACGAGGTGGAGGCGCAATGGCAATGGATCGACGCCATCCGCGCCGCTTGGGAAGCGAATGGCGTGACGCCCAAGACCTACACCTCGGGCAGCTGGGGGCCGAGCGCCTCCATCGCCCTGACCGAACGCGACGGGGTAAGCTGGCATGAGTGAGTTGAACGATACGATCCACCGCGTGACCCAGCGTATCATCGAACGATCGCGACCCGGCCGCTCCGCCTATCTGGAACTGATGCGGCGCGAAGGCGAGCGCCGCCCCGAGCACAAGGATGTTGCCTGTTCCAACCTCGCCCACGCCTTTGCCGGGGCGCTGGAGGATCAGGATGCGATGAAGAACGGGCGCGGCCCCAATATCGGGATCGTCACCGCCTACAACGACATGCTGAGCGCGCATCAGCCCTATGGCCGTTATCCCGACCGGATGAAAATCTATGCCCGCGAAGTGGGCGCGACCGCGCAAGTTGCGGGCGGGACGCCAGCGATGTGCGACGGGGTGACGCAGGGCGAGGACGGGATGGAGCTGTCGCTATTCAGCCGCGACAACATCGCGATGGCGACCACCATCGCGCTCAGCCACCAGATGTATGATGGCATCGCGTGTCTGGGCATTTGCGACAAGATCGTGCCCGGCCTGATGATCGGCGCGCTGCGGTTTGGCCACCTGCCCGCCGTGTTCGTCCCCTCCGGCCCGATGCCCAGCGGCATCTCGAACAAGGCGAAGCAGGACACCCGCCAGAAATACGCCGCCGGAGAAATCGGGCGCGATGCGCTGCTGGAAAGCGAGCTTGGCAGCTATCAGTCGCCGGGCACCTGCACGTTCTATGGCACGGCCAATTCCAACCAGATGATGATGGAGATGATGGGCCTGCACGTGCCGGGCGCAGCCTTTGTTCAGCCGGGTACGCAATTGCGTCAGGCGCTGGACCGGGCGGCGGTGCACAGGCTGGCCGAACTGTCCGGCACGACGGAACGCACGCTGGCACAGGTCGTGGATGAAAAGGCGATAGTCAACGCGGCCATCGGCCTGCTGGCGACCGGCGGATCGACCAATCACGCGATCCACATCCCCGCCATGGCGCGCGCGGCCGGGATTGCGATCAACTGGACAGATCTGGCCGAATTATCCAGCGTCGTGCCGCTGCTTGCGCGGGTCTATCCCAACGGATCGGGCGATGTGAACCAGTTCCACAGCGCGGGTGGCATGGGTTATGTCATCAGGGAGCTGCTCGATGCAGGGCTGGCCCATGCCGATATTCTGACGGTCTGGGACGGCGGGATGGAAGCCTATGCTTGCGAACCTGTCATCGATGAACGCAAAACCCCGCGCGACGGCGATGACGGGCCCGAAACCGCAGCAGAGCCTGCGTCGGCATGGGGTTTTGCCGCCAGAAAAGTCACACAAACGCGCGATGACACGATGCTGCGCCCCGCCTCCGACCCGTTCCAGCCTGATGGCGGGATGCGGCTGGTGACCGGCAATCTGGGCCGCGCCTGCTTCAAATCCTCCTCCGTGGCGCGCGAACGCTGGACCATCGAGGCCCCGTGCCGCGTATTCGAAACGCAAGGCGCCGTGATCGAGGCGTTCAAGGCGGGCGAGCTGGATCGCGATGTGGTGGTGGTCGTGCGGTTTCAGGGGCCGCGCGCCAACGGAATGCCCGAACTCCACTCGCTCACCCCGACGCTGGGCCTGTTGCAGGATCGCGGGCACCGCATCGCGCTGGTCACCGATGGCCGCATGTCGGGCGCAAGCGGCAAAGTGCCCGCTGCGATCCACTGCACGCCAGAGGCGTTCGGCGGCGCCGCAGACAGCGGCCCGCTCAGCCGCTTGCGCGATGGCGATGTGGTCCGCGTGTGCGCCGAGACGGGCGAGCTGTCCACCACCGCCGATCTTTCCAGCCGCACCCCCACGCCGGACCCGCAGATTGAATGGGGTGTCGGGCGCGAGCTGTTCCGCATGATGCAGACCCACGCCGACGGCGCCGAACAGGGCGCGTCCGCCATGCTTGCCAGCGCCGGGTTGTAATTGTGCCCGATGACATCAAGCCTGATGACATCGAGATCGTCACCGTCGATGTCGGCGGCACCCATGCGCGCTTTGCCATTGCGACCATTATGGCCGATGGCAGCATCACCTTAAGCGATCCGGTGACACTCCACACGCAGAAGCACGCCAGTTTCCAGACCGCGTGGGAAGATTACCGCGATCAGATGGGCGGCACCCTGCCCGATGGCGTCGCGATGGCGGTGGCCGGGCCGGTAAACGCCGATCTGATCCGCTTTACCAACAATCCGTGGATCATCCGCCCGCCCTTGATCGAGGCGAAGCTGGGCTGCGCGCGCCACACCATCGTCAACGATTTCGAAGCGGTCGCGCATGCCGCCGCCCGCGTAGGCGACGGTCAATTCCTCCACCTTGCCGGTCCTGACGTGCCCTTGCCCGCAGGCGGCACGATCAGCGTGCTGGGGCCCGGCACCGGCCTTGGCGTGGCGCATTTCTGGCGCGATGGCGCGCAAGAAAAGGAGGGCGGGTACCGCGTGCAGGCAACCGAGGGCGGGCATGGCGATTTCGCGCCCGTAGACGCCATCGAAGACGCGATCCTTGCCCGCTTGCGCAAACGTCACAATCGCGTGTCGGATGAGCGCGTGGTGTGCGGGCCCGCAATCGTCGACATCTACGAAACTCTCGCGGCGATGGAAGGCCGCGCCGAGGTTGAGCGGGACGATGTGGCGATCTGGACTGCCGGCATTTCCGGAGAAGACAGCCTTGCCGCCGCCGCCGTTGATCGGTTCTGCATGGCGCTGGGATCGGTGGCGGGCAATATCGCGCTGATCCAGGGGGCGTGCGGCGTTGTGATTGCGGGCGGGCTGGGCTTTCGCCTGCGCGAGACGCTGATCAATTCCGGCTTTGCTGCGCGCTTTGCGGCAAAAGGGCGGTTTGCGGGGCTGATGGCGAGCCTGCCGGTCAAGCTGATTACTCACCCGCAGCCCGGCCTGCTGGGCGCGGCGGCGGCGTATGCGCAGCAATACCGGACAGGCACAAACGGTTAGGCGCGTGTGGTTAACAAACCGATTCGCAAGGTAATCCAAACGTGTCGCGCGTCTGGACGATTAACATCTGCATTTAACGCAGAAGCGACGCGAAAGCGTTGTAAAACCTTGCAATTTGCGCGTTAACACCTTGCAATTGCGCGTCCCTTGCAGGGACGGGAGCGGCCAACGCTCTGGCGAATGGTTGCAAAACATCGCATAACAGCGACCATGACACAGCCAATTCAGATCATTCGATTTGCCGCCACCCTCGCGCTGGCCTCGCTCGGCGGGATATCCGCTCTTGCCGCGCAGCAGACACAGGGCAGCGATGCCTCAGACGCCGCAGACGCCGCGCAGCAGGTCGCCAATGAGGCCGAAGACGCGATCCGCGGTATCGATCCGACCACTGGCGAGACTTCCGCGGCTGTCGATTCCGCCCTGTCATTGCCCTCTCAAGTGGGTGTCGTGCCAATCGAGGTGCTGATCGTTCCCGATCAGACACCGCCGCGCGGCCCGGCTGCGCAGATGATACCGAACACCGTAGTTCAGGCTCCCATAGCTCAGGCCCCCTTCGTTCAGAACCCCGTCGTTCAGGAATTGCCCGCGCCCGATCCAGTAACGCCGCCTGCCAGCGCGCGAACCGCGCGCGCTGCTCAGGCCCCTGCTCAGGCAAGCGCCGATCCGTTCACGATCAAAAGCATCATGACGATCCCCACCGGCCCATTCCGCTATGGCGACTGGTACTGGGATGAAAACGCCGCCCCGGCCACGGGCAAACTGGTGGTGACGGTGGACCTTGATGCGCGCGTCATCAGCGCGTTTCGCGACGGTCACGAAATCGGCACGGCGGTGGCTCTGGTGGGCACACAGAAACATCCGACCCCGCTCGGCACGTTCCCGATCCTGACCAAGGAAAAGGACAATATCTCTGAAAAATACGACAACGCGCCGATGCCCTGGACGCTGCGGCTGACATGGGACGGGATTGCGATCCACGGCTCGCCGGTGATCAATGGCTATGCCAGCCACGGCTGTATCGGGGTGCCCGAAGAATTTGCCGCAAAGCTGTTTGCAGCGGCACGTCGCGGGGACAAGGTCGTGATCACACGCGGCAAGATGATCGGCGTCGGCGACAAGATCAGCTGAGGCCTGCGCGCTTTTGTGAGCGCCTAATGCGTGCTGCGCGGGGGCTCCTGAGTAAAGCGCCAGACGCGCATCTCAACCCCGATCCGCTCGACATGCTCGACGGTGGGCACGGCCAGCACTCCGCCAAGCGAGGCATTTGCCCCGCGCCACAGGCGGTCCGCCGCGCGCCCCGCCTCTGCCCGTGACACCACACCACCCAGTTCGCGCACGATGCGCTGCACCGTCTCGATCTGGATTACGCGTGGGACATTGGCGAGATAGCGAAAGCCGCTGCCATCGGCTTCGCGGTGGACCATTTCGTCCCAGTCGATCCCGGCATACCATTCGATTGCCCGCCACGCCTCTGCCAGGTGGCCGGCACTGGTTGCCAGCGCCATCGGATCAAGCCAGTCATGCTGTACCAGATGCTCGCGCACCCGCACCCGGTCAAACTGCGGTTCGTGATTTGACGGGTCGCGCACGGGCACAAGCCCGCTTGACACCACCAGTGCCTCCAGTTCCGCCTTGCGCCAGCCCAGCAGCGGGCGCAGCAGCGCGAACGGTTCCCCTTGCGCTTGACCGCCGTCGTCCGGATCGAACGTAGCCGCCGCGCGCACTCCAGCAAGTCCGGATAGCCCGCTGCCGCGCACAAGCCGCATTAACAGTGTTTCCGCCTGATCGTCGGCATGATGCGCGGTCGCAAGCGCGCCCAGCCCGTCGGCGCGCACCCCCCGGGCGAGCGCGGCATAGCGCGCCTCACGCGCTCGCGCTTGCAAGTTTCCGCTGCGCACGCTTACGCGCAAGCCGGTGAATGGGATGTCGAGTTCAGCGCAGATACCTTGCACCAGCGCGACTTCGCCTACGGCTTCGGGGCGCAGGCCGTGATCGACGCTGGCGACCGCAATGTCACCCGGCAAGGCGGCGTTGGCGAGCAGCAACAGCGCCAGCGAATCAGGTCCGCCCGAAACGGCCAGCCCGAGCGTGGCCGATGCGCCCTCGTGCGTCTCGCGATCCTCGATAGGCCACAGCCGGTCAAGTTCGGCGGTAAACCGCGCCACCTGATCGGCATCGGGCGTTCCAGAGATTGCAGATTTGCCCATCACCGCACTTCTGGCATCCGCCCTTGGGCGTCCCCTATGCCTCGCAGGTGACGCGGCCCCGATTGACCTTGTACTGATCGCTGAGCCGCCCGGTCGCGACGATGGGATAGGTATCGGCAAATTCAGCCAGCGCGATGCAGGCGCGGCGCGTGTCGCCCAGCTTGATCATGCTTTCAGCCAGATACAGCAGACTGTCTGGCGCGCGTGCAGCGGTGCGATCGCTCTGGTAGCTTTTGAGAAACCAGCGCGCGGCGTCTTCGGTCATGCCATCGTCCAGATAGGCCCGGCCCAGAAGGTTCATCGCATAGGACTGCCGCCAGTGGCCGGAATAGCCATCGACAAAGCTGGTGAGTTGCTGGCGCGCCTCGGGATAGAAACGGGCATCCCACAGCCGGAAACCATAGGAATATTCATCGTCGCCCGCATCATCGGTCTGAGGCTTGGCAATCGCCTTGACCGCGGCAAGACGCTCCGCCGAAGGGCCGACGGTCGCGGGCGCGGAGGCTGCCGTGGCGGGCATGCTGCGCGACGTGCCGTTCATGGCTGCAAGGTTGCCGTCCATGACGCCGTTATCCGCGGCCGCAGCAGGCGATGTTCCAACGTCACTACCTGCGCCAGCGCCAGTGCCCAGCGCGGGTCCACCACGCGCCTCTAGTGCGGCGATCCGCGTATCGAGCAGGGCCATCGAATTGGTCGCCTCTTCCGTGCGTGCGGTTAGCGACTGGAGTTGCTGCTCAAGCGCATCGAGCCGCGCCAGAATGTCCGTCACCGCGGTGGTCGATGGGCCGGTGCTGCGGGCAGGCGTCGCGGTATCACCCGGCGTGATTTGCGGTTCGAAGTAACGCCCATCACCGCCGGGAAAGACGCTGCGCTGCAAGGCGCGGACTTCCGCCTCGATCTTGCGCAGGCGCGATTCCGCGCTGCCGTCCTGCGCGCCGGCGGGTGCTGGCGCGGTCGCCAGCATCGCAGCGGCGAACACGGCAAGCCCTGCGCCCGGCACAAGCTTGCGCAAGGCTGCTGCGCAAGGTTTCAGGGTGGTCTGCGGCTGATGGATGGTCTGCAACATCGATCGGTATTCCCTCTTTCGTCTCATCGGCGCGCGCCAAGTCAGTCTGGCGGATCCAAGTCTGGCGGTTTCAAGTCAGGCGGCGTAAACCCACGCTGCCTTTACAAAGACGCCCGGCATATCTGCGCACGCGCCTTAACCTCAGCCGAATCTGTGCCGGGTGGCGGGTCTCAAGTCGACCCCAAACCTTCACGAAAGCGGTGGGAAAACCACGGTTTTCAGCAAAGCAGCCGATTGCAGGCTGATTGCAGGCCGCTCGGACCTTTAACGGCCCGGTTGCCCGTCCGGTTGCCCACCCGGTTGGCCAGCAGGCTGTGTCGGCGTGCGCTCCAGCAAGGCAGCTGCGGATATCGGCGCATCGCCCAGCGAAATAGGCTTATCCGCCAGCATCGGAACCTCGCGGCCATCGATGGTGATAGCCAGCATATCGGGGCGGCCGGTATTGATTAGCGGATCGGGCGCAATTTTTGGCACCTTGTAAGTGTCGCCGCTGGCCAGCGTGCCCTGAAACAAATTGTCGCCGCCGCGCTCATACACTCTGATCCACACATCTTCGCGCGCTGTCAGTATAACCTGCCCGTCGGCGGGGGCCGTTGTCGCGAGGTCCGACGCGGTCGCAGCGGATTGGGGCCGCGCCTGGGCCTGCGCTGCGGTGGCCTCCTTCTCTGCCGTTTGCTGCGACAGCAGCGATTGCGGCCCATCGCCTGCGCCAAAATAGGCAGAGGCAAACGCGATGATGCCAATAATCAGCAACAACGCCGCAAAGCCGCCAAACCATGCCAAGCCCGCAGACGGCAGCTTGGCCGGATCGCCTGGCTCCATGCCCTGCCCGACCGCGGAATAACGCGGGCCGCGTGCTCCGATTTCATCGCGCACCTGATCGGCAATCATTCGTTCGTCCAGCCCGACCGCGCGGGCATAGCTGCGCGAAAATCCGATGGCATAGGTGCGCGCGGGCAATTCTTCGTAATGGCCCGATTCGATGGTTTCGAGATGGCGCAGCGGAATCCGCGTTTCCGCCGCGACATGTTCCAGCGTCAGCAGTTTTTGCTCGCGCGCAAGACGCAGTCTCTCGCCTGCGCTCACGTGCATATCCGCCGTGTCGGGTGTGTCGTCGACATTGGTGTCGTCTTCGCTGTCCATTGCCCGCTTGCGTCCCGGTGGGATGGTTATCGATTGAGTGGCGTATGCATACAAAGCGGGGGACGCGCGATTAAGTCAAGGTCTCACTCAATTTATCGTGGTTTGTGTCGCCGCTTTGCAATGAATGTGCGTGTTGCAGCCGGTGTGGTTCGGATCAGTCGACTTCAATCTCGCGCTCGTCAGCCCATTGCGTCAGCACAGTGCGCAGGTTGACCGAGGGGTCCCCCAGCCAGGCAGTCATTGCAGGCTCCAACTCGGTCAGATCGACGCGCCGCACCAGTTCCTTTATCGGGCCAACTGCGGCTGGCGTGATCGAGAGGCGGCGAAAGCCGATGCCCATCAGCGCCAGCGCCTCCAGTCGGCGCCCGCCCATCTCTCCGCACACGCCCAGCTCCACGCCGCTTCCCACCGTGCTCTGCACCACACGGCGCAGAAACCGGATGATTGCCAGGCTAAGCCAGTCGTATCGCTGCGCCAGTTTGGGATTGGCGCGGTCGGCAGCGAACAGGAATTGCGTCAGATCATTGGTGCCGACCGAAAGGAAGCTGAGCTTTGGCAGGAGCAGATCGAGCATTTCGGCCAGCGCGGGCACTTCCAGCATCGCGCCAAAATGAATAGCCTTGGGCAGCACCGCTTTTTTCCCGCGCAGATAGGCAAGCTGATCGTCGAACACGGCCTTGGACGCATCGAACTCCCAGGGCTCGGACACCATCGGGAACATGACATACAGCGAACGCCCCGCCGCCGCCTCCAGCAGCGCGCGCGCCTGCACCTTCATCAACCCTTTGCGTTCCAGCGCAAGCCTGAGCGCGCGCCAGCCCATCGCCGGATTTTCATCGGCCTCGGAACTGGCCGAGCCGAGATACGGCACGCTTTTGTCGCCGCCGATATCGACAGTGCGGAAGATAACCGGCTTTTCTCCGGCCGCGTCCAGCACATCGCGATAAAGCCGGGTCTGGCGCTCCCGTTGGGGGAAAGTGGCGGAAACGAGGAACTGGAATTCGGTGCGGAACAGGCCCACCCCATCCGCGCCGGTCATCGCCAGCGCGCTCATATCGTCGCGCAGCCCGGCATTCATCATCACCTGAATGCGCGTGCCGTCGCGGGTGAAGGGTTCGACATCGCGCAGGCTCGCATAGGCGGCCTGGCGCTCGCGCGATTTGGCAAAGCGCGCGGCAAAGGCATCGGCGATCTGCGCGCTGGGGCGCAGGGTGGCAACGCCCGCCGTCGCATCCAGCAGCACTTCATCGCCATCGCGCAGATTGCCGCGAATTCCCGCCGCCCGGCCCAGCACCGGTACGCCCATAGCGCGCGCGACGATAACCACGTGCGAGGTCAGCGATCCTTCTTCGAGGACCACCCCTTTGAGCCGCCGCCGGTCATATTCGAGCAGTTCTGCTGGGCCAAGATTGCGCGCAATCAGGATCGTATCGCGCGGCAGCGCCTGCGTGGCCGCCGTGCCAAGTTGGCCCGAGACGATCCGGAGCAGCCGATTGGCCAAATCTTCCAGATCGTGCATCCGGTCTGCCAGCAGCGGATCGTCGATCTCGCGCATTCGCATTCGGGTGTGCTGCTGCACCCGCTCAATCGCGGCCTCGGCGGTGAGGCCTGAATCGATCGCTTCGTTGATACGGCGCGCCCAGCCCTCGTCATAGGCGAACATCTTGTAGGTTTCGAGCACCTCGTCATGCTCGCCCCCGCCGCCAAATTCGGCCTGACCGGCAAGGCTGTCGATCTGTTCGCGCATCTTGTCGAACGCGCGATAGACGCGCTGGCGCTCGGCCTCGGTATCCTCGGCCATCACCTGCGTGATTTGTACGCGCGGCTGGTGATACACCGCCTGCCCAACGCCCAGTCCGGCCACCAGCGTAAGCCCGGTGACGGTCTGTGTGGCGGTCTGTTCCTCCGTCAGGCCGCGCGCCTGTTCTTCATCGACGAGTTCGGCGTTGGCGATCATTTCGCTCAGCACCATCGCGGTGGTCTGGAGTGCCTCGATCTCGACTTCCTCATAGCGACGCGGCTCGACATGCTGCACGCACAGGACGCCCACGGCACGTTCGCGATAAACAATCGGGACACCGGCGAACGAATGGAATTTCTCCTCGCCCGTTTCGGGGCGATACTGGAAGTCGGGATGCGCCTTTGCCTGAGCCAGGTTCAATGTCTCGACATTGTCGGCGATAACGCCGGTCAACCCCTCACCGATGGCCATGCGGGTGACGTGGACGGCAGCTTTGTTGAGGCCGCGCGTCGCGAACAGTTCCAGCATCCCTTCGCGCAGTAAGTAGATCGAGCAGACCTCGCTCGACAGGCTTTCGCCGATGATATCGACGACCCGGTCAAGCTTGGCCTGTGCACGCATGCACGAGGCCATGACCTCGTGCAGGCGGGTGAGGATCTGTCGGGCGGATGCAGCGGCGGTCATGAGAGCTTATTGCCTAACCGCAAGGGCGGAATAAAGCAAAAGCTCCCATGCATGAAAATGGCCTGGCAAAAACGCCTGACAAGACCGACTGTGTTGAACTGGAGAAAGCCCATGCGAGGCGCGCGATAGTCTCGCGATTGGGGGCAAGCAGCGCGCCCGCATATCGAGCCTGTGAAATTATGCGATCAATGTCGCGCGATTTCTTCCTTGAGAGCGAGTTTTCGCTTCTTTAGCAGCTGGATCGTCGACGAGTCAGGGATAGGTCGGTTCATTTCATCGTGCAATTGCGCCTCGAGGGTGGCGTGCTTGGACTGGAGTGCATGGATATGAGACGTGGTTGCTGTCGAAACTGCGGAATTGCCACGTGAAAGAGCCATATTCGTTCTCCTATACAGGTTGGGGGTTTGCCCCCGGGGAGCGACTCGGCACAAAGGCGGCCGGGCCGCAATCAGGATCAAACCACACACAGGCTGACTTGCAAAGCGCTACAAATGCTTAAAGCGACGCTACGGTCTGCGCGGTACGATGAATTGAAGCTGCCAAGGCTGGCAGAATCGGCTAGGGGACGCTCCGATACCTGTCGGGCCGGTCGGTCCGGTGCACGTGCATGGGGCTTGCGAGAAATAGCGATGAACGACGCTGAACTGGAAAAGCGGCTGGAGTTGCTGCGCTCGGAACATCGCGATCTCGACGCAGCGATTGCGGCGCTGACGGAGGCGGGATCGACCGATCAGTTGCAGGTTGCCCGCTTGAAAAAGCGCAAGCTGCGGCTGAAGGACCAGATCGCGATCATCGCCGATACACTGGTGCCCGATATTATTGCCTGATCTCGCTGCCCGATGCCGCCACTTGGTGCCACCGCCTGACACTTGCGTAAGGCCGGTGAGCTAACCAGCGCGAATTGTATCACGCAGGGACGAGATGCAAATTCAACGGGATAGTAACCATGCGGCGCTGGCGGATTGGCACACACAGTCCTAGCACGATGTTCCCCGACGCAGGCACCCTAAACGCATGAACCGCACGACCTCCTTGTCACGCCCGATTATCGAGGCATTGTATACCGAGGCGCTCGTGCTTGCGGATGAGGTGCGCTGCGTGTTTGCCCACGGCGCGGCCGTGTCCGATCCGAGCCTGATGAATCGGGGGCTGACAAATCGGGGACTGACAAATTGGGGACTGTGCGGTTCGGGACTGGCCGATCCTGTCATCGCACGGCAGGAGGACGCGATGACGCGCCTTGCGCTCTCGACCGAGGGACTGAAGACCACCACACGGATGATGCATATTCTGGCATGGCTGCTGAACCAGCGGGCGTTTTTCTCGGGCGAATTGAGCGAACAGCAGGTGCGAAAGTACGGCACGCTACCGGGCGATCGCCCTTCGGATGAAGTTCAGCTTGACCGGCTGGAGCCGGAGACACGCGAACTGATCGCCGAGACGGAGCGAATGCACGGCCGCATCGCGCGGCTGGACGCTGCGTGGCGACAGGATTTCGAGATGGCCTCTCCCGTGCGCGCGTTTCAGGACCGCATCGGGCGCGAAATGGGCCGAATGTAGGCAAAGCCAACCCGTCGAGGCTCCCGCATAAGCGGGAGCGTATGAACCCCTTGTCAAAAATTACGCCGCGCTCAGCGCTTTCCTCCATCTCACCAGTCGCTCCTCGCGTGTTGCAGCGTCCATTTGCGGCTCGAACCGGGTCAGCTTGCCGCGCATCTTTTCGGCTGCACTGGCCAGATCGGGATATAGCCCCGCACCGGCCGCCGCCAGCATCGCTGCGCCCAGCGCGGTCGTCTCGACGAAAGCGGGCCGTTCGACCGGGATCCCCAGCATATCGGCCAGATCCTGTGCCATCCAGTCATTGGATGACATGCCGCCGTCGATCCGCAGCGTTTCCCAGCTTGTGCCATCGGCGGCGAAAGCTTCGGCAAGATCGTGCGTCTGATGCGCCATCGCCTCCAGCGCGGCGCGGGCGAGATGCGCCTTGCCGCTGGCAAAGCTCAGGCCGCTGATCAGGCCGCGCGCCTCGGCCCGCCAGTGCGGCGCGCCCAGCCCGGCCAGCGCGGGGACGATTGTGACCCCGCCGCTGTCGGGAATGGAGCGGGCCAGCGCCTCGGTCTCGCTCGCCACGCCGACGATGCCGAGCGAATCGCGCAGCCACTGGATCAGGCTGCCCGCAACGAACACCGATCCCTCGATTGCATAGGTCCGCTGTCCTGCAATCTGCGTCAGCACCGTGCCCAGCAGGCGGTGGGTGGAGCGCGGGATGACTGCGCCCTGATTGGTCAGCACGAACGCGCCGGTGCCATAAGTCGCCTTGGTCTGTCCGGGCGCGAGGCAGGCCTGACCGATGGTCGCTGCCTGTTGGTCGCCCGCCAGCCCGGTGATCGGGATCGCGCTGCCAAACAGCACCGGATCGGCCTTGGCCAGCGCGCCGGACATATCGGTGACGCGCGGCAAGGCGGCGATCGGCACACCAAGCAGATCGCACAGCCCTTTATCGAACTGCGCGCCCTCCAGCTCCATCAGCAGCGTGCGGCTGGCGTTGCTGGCATCGGTGATGTGCGTTTCCCCGCCAGTCAGCTTGTAAACCAGCCAGCTTTCCACTGTGCCGAACGCCAGCGTCCCCGCATCCGCCGCCGCGCGCACGGCGGGCACGTTGTCGAGCATCCAGCGCATCTTGGTGCCGGAGAAATACGGATCGAGCAGCAGGCCGGTGCAGCGCTGCACCTCGGCCTCGTGCCCGGCCTGCCGCAGTTGCGAGCAAAGCGGTTCGGTCCGCCGGTCCTGCCACACGATGGCGCGCGTCAGCGGCTCTCCGGTAGACGCGTCCCACGCGACCACGGTTTCGCGCTGGTTGGTGATGCCGATGCCGGCAATCATCGCCGCGCCGCCTGCCTTCGGGATCACGTCCGCCGCGCAAGACAGCGTCTTGACCCAGATTTCCTCCGCATCATGCTCCACCCAGCCGGCCTGGGGATAATGCTGCGTCAGCTCCGCCTGCGCGCTGGCGACCAGCACGCCATCGCTGGCAAACAGCATCGCGCGGGTGGAGGTGGTGCCTTCGTCAAGGACGAGGATATGGTCGCTCATCGGGTTCCTCTTAACTCTCCCCCGTGACATGGCGCACGCGCACCCCCATATGCAACCCCATGGCAGGACTACCCCCCGAACCGTGGCCCACGGGCGCAGCCGAACAGCTCGAGCCGCTGGTGCGCCGCGTGCTGGCGCCCAACCCCTCCCCATACACCTATACCGGCACGCAGACCTATGTGGTCGGCCCTGCCGAGGGGCCCGATTGCGCGGTGATCGATCCGGGGCCGAACGATCCGGCGCACATCCAGGCGATCCTGGATGCGGTCGGCAATTCCACCATCACCGCGATCATGTGCACGCACACCCACCGCGATCATTCGCCCGCCGCCGCGCCGCTGGCCGCGTTAACGGGCGCACCGATCATCGGCTGCGCGCCGCTGGTGCTGGAAGGCAAGGAGTTGGAAAAGTGGGGGCCGCGCGCCGATGAGGCGTTCGACAAGACCTATGCGCCTGATCGCGTGATGGAGGATGGCGAACAGATGTGCGGCACCGGCTGGACGCTGACCGCGGTCGCAACGCCTGGCCACACCTCGAACCATTTGTGTTTTGCGCTGGAGCAATCGGGCGCGCTGTTCACCGGCGATCACGTTATGGGCTGGTCCACCAGCGTCGTCATCCCGCCCGATGGAGACATGGGCGATTACATGGCGAGCCTGGAGAAATTGCAGGCGCGCGAAGACACCGTCTATCATTCGGCTCATGGCGCTGCGATCACGAAACCGCGCCAATTGGTGCGCGGCATGATTGGCCACCGCCGCCAGCGCGAAAACCAGATCCTGCGCCTGATGGGCGAGGCCGCGCGCCCTGTCAGTGCTTTTATTCCCGACATGTACAAGGGCCTCGACCCACGCCTGATCCCGGCCGCGGAAATGAGCGTGACGGCGCATCTCATCGATCTTGAACGGCGTGGAGCCGCGCGGCGCGACGGTGAGGTCTGGCACAAGAACTGACGGTCCTGTCCGCTGGCCCGCTTGCTGGCCTATGCATTCCATGATAAATCTTAGAGTAGGAACTCTGGGCTTGGATGGCGCGATGGTCACAGCAGCAGCACCGCAGCGCGCACCGGTCCAAGGCACGCGTTTCTTCACCATTCTGGCCTTTGTCATGGCGCTGATTATAGTCGCCGGGTTTTCGCTAAACTTGGCGATGGGGCGATCAAGCTTCGCCGCTCCGTGGCCTTATCACGTGCACGGCATGATCTTTATGGGTTGGCTTGGGCTCTACCTCGCCCAGACCATAACGATAGCGACCGGAAATCGGGCATTGCACATCCAGCTTGGCAGGCTCGCCTATGTCTGGATCCCACTGATGGTGGCGGCGGGCAGCATGATCATCATTGTAGCTGCGCGCACATCGGGCGGGCCGTGTTTGTTTTCTCAGAACGAAATTTTAATAAGCAATATGACGGGGTTGTTCGCCTTCGTCGGGTTGGCGCTGTGGGCGCTGCGCCAGCGCCGCTACACCGGTTGGCACCGCCGGTTGATGTTGGTGGCGACCAGCGGGCTCGTCGGGCCCGGCCTTGGGCGGCTGCTACCTTTGCCCCTGTTCATCCCCAATGCCTGGACCATCGTTGTCTCGCTGACCTTCCTTTTTCCGGCAATCGGCATGCTGGTCGATCTCCGGCGCGACGGGCGGGTTCACCCGGCCTATTGGTGGGGCATGGGGATCAATGTCGGGATGTTCGCGGCGTCGATGCTGATCGCCTATTCTCCACTCGGTTATGCGCTGACCGAGTGGGTGGTTGCCGGGACGCAGGGGGCCGAGCGGCCGATGGAAGCCTTCCTGCCACCCGGCTTTACCATCTAGGCAAGCGCCCCGCTTTTCGCTCGAAAATCCTGTCGCGCGCCCTATATCGGCGGCGTATCAAGATAACGGGAACCAACCGATGAGCCTGCTTACCCAAAATCCTACCGGCACCGATCTGTTGGCCGAGATCAACCGGCTGCGCAAAGAACGCAATGCCGTGATCCTCGCGCATTATTACCAGACGCCCGATATTCAGGACATTGCCGATTTCGTCGGGGATTCGCTGGAGCTGTCGCGCAAGGCTGCGGACACCGATGCCGATGTGATCGCGTTTTGCGGGGTCAAGTTCATGGCCGATACCGCCAAGATCCTCTCACCCCAAAAGACCGTGATCCTGCCCGATATGGACGCCGGATGCAGCCTTGAGGATTCCTGCCCGCCCGACAAATTCCGCGCCTTTCGCGAGGCGCACCCCGATCACATCGCGCTCACCTACATCAATTGTTCGACCGAGGTGAAGGCGCTGTCCGACATCATCGTCACCTCTTCCAGTGCAGAGGCGATCCTTGAACAGATACCCAAGGATCAGAAGATCATCTTTGGCCCCGACCGTCACCTTGGCGGCTGGCTGAGCCGCAAGTTCGATCGCGAAATGCTGCTGTGGCCGGGCGTGTGCATCGTCCACGAGGCGTTCAGCGAAACCGAGCTGCTCAAGCTGAAAGAGCAATATCCAAACGCGCCCGTCGCCGCGCACCCTGAATGCCCGCCTGCGATCATCGACCACGCCGATCACGTCGGTTCGACCAGTTCGATCCTCACTTTCGCCAAAAATTTTGAAGGCGACACGCTGATTGTCGCAACCGAGCCGCACATCATGCACCAGATGGAAAAGGCGCTTCCGGAAAAAACCTTCATTGGCGCGCCGGGTGCAGACGGGAACTGCAATTGCAACATCTGCCCCTACATGGCGCTGAACACGATGGAAAAGCTCTACACCGCGCTGCGCGATCTGACCCCGCAGATCGAGATCGAGGAAGGTATCCGACTGCGGGCGAAGCGCAGTCTTGACCGGATGCTGGAAATGGCGGGCGGTACTGTGGGCCTGGGCGATCTTGGCAAGGTG
>JBBRVR010000041.1:0-24870 GCA_038246695.1 Sphingomonadales bacterium | reverse complement strand
CGGCATTGGGGGAGCCCTCATCCTCGACAAACGCATCGAGCAGCCCGTCAACGTGCCGGGTCGTTTTTGACCCGCCCTGCGTCGCGAGGCCGGGAGGCTTGTTCAGCACGATGGCGCTGGCCGTTTCGCGGATCACCATGGCGCGCGCCTCGGCAATGTCTTCGGGGGAGAGCGCAGGGCGTTCACGCTTGCCCGCTGCCTTGGGGGATTCGCCGCCGGGGGGCACGCGCAGCACCTGTCCGGCGGTAAGGCGATCCTCGGGTTTTACCCGCTTGCCATCGGCGCGCACCTGCCCGGTGCGCGCCCAGCGCGATACCGTGGCGAAGCCGATCTGCGGCAAATTACGCTTGAACCAGCGATCCATGCGGATGTCGTCATCGTCATCGCTGACGGTGAACTGCCGCACGGTATCGGTTGCCTTGGGCCCGGTTGTTGGTTCGTCAGTCATGCCGCACCCCGCATCACGATCAGGACAAGATACAGCGCCGCGACGGCTGCGACTACCGATGCCGCGGCATACACGCCCGCCAGCCCGATGGAGCCGCGCTGGATCAGCAAGACCATCTCAAGGCTGAACGCGCTGAAGGTCGTGAACCCGCCAAGCAGGCCTACACCCAGCAGCAGGCGGGCGTTTTCCGCGCCGGTTTCATACCTCGCCAACCAGCCGACCAGCAAGCCCATTGCAAGGCTGCCAGCCACGTTGGCGACGAAGGTGGGCCAGGGAAAACGGCTGTCCGGGCCGGTCCAGCCGGTGACGATCCACCCCAGCTGATACCGGCTCACAGCGCCGATTGCGCCGCCGGCGGCAACCAGCAGGGAGGCTTGAAGGGAAGGGGCAAAAAATGTCATACAAAGGCCCCTAGCGCGGGCGCGCCGTTCTGCCTAGCTTCGGCTCAAGCGCAGACGCATCAGCGGCCTTGCGCAATGCGAGGTTGCCAAATCGGCAGTTTTCCCCTATTCCAACATCTATCAGGGCGCGATCCGGGATTCATTCGTCGGAGATTCGCGCCCTTTCTAACGTCAACTTTCCGCGCCATCCCGCGCTTTTGCACCGGCGGGCTCTGCGTATTTTTTGAATGAGGTAGTGTCAGTTTATGCAAATCATGGTTCGCGATAACAACGTCGATCAGGCTCTGCGCGCGCTCAAGAAGAAGCTGCAGCGCGAGGGCGTCTATCGCGAGATGAAACTGCGTCGCCACTACGAAAAGCCGAGCGAAAAGCGTGCGCGCGAAAAAGCCGCCGCCGTGCGGCGCGCGCGCAAGCTGGAGCGTAAGCGTATGGAACGTGACGGGGTGAAATAAACCCCGTTTTCGGACGGATCGCCTGCGCGAACCGCTTGAAACGACAATTCGGATACGCCAAAGGGGCGCGAGGGCAATTATCTCGCGCCCCTTTGTTTTTGCCTAATTCGATAATGGCTCCTCGCCTGCCGGTAATTGTTGATTGCGCTGGCGCGCCACTTTCACAGGATCGAAAATGACCGAAATCACCCGTGTTCCGTTAAAACCCGTGGCCAAGGGCTCGCTCACCAAATTGTGGCTGGGCGTGGTTCTGGCCGTGCTGCTGGGTGGAGGTCTGGCGTGGGCCGCGATTGAATCTGGGCCGCCCAAACTCGATGTGACCACTCTGGTTGAGGGCCAAGGCCCCAATATCGCCGTGGGCGATGTGGCATGGGTGAAATACACCGGCAAACTGGCATCGACCGGCGAGGTGTTCGATGAAACGCCGGAATTGCCGCCGCAGGTGGTCGAACTGGTGCGCGGCCTGTTTCCCGAAGGTTCGCCGTGGGAAATGGTCGAAGGGCGCATGATCCCCGGCTTTTTCAACGGGCTTCAGCAAATGCAGAAAGGCGGGAAGTATGAACTCTTCATCCCGTCCGATCAGGCATATGGATCAGAACCGCCTCCCGGTGCGCCGATCCCGCCTGACGCCGATCTGATCTTCGAGGTCGAGGTCATCGATATCATGAGCCAGGAAACCTATGAACGGAACCTCGCGATCCTGCAGCAGATGATGCAGGGTGGTGCCGGTGGACCGGGTGGCCCCGGCGGCCCAGGTGGACCCCCTCCGGGTGCCGAAGCTCCTGCGCCGGTTCCTGCTCCCGCCCAATAACGCGCCCGATACAGCAGGGAAACCTACACTCATGTCCGTAGACAAGCAGACCGTTGCCAAGATCGCAGGGCTGGCCCGGATCAAGATGGGCGACGAAGAACTCGAACGCATGGTGCCCGAACTGAACGGCATCCTCGATTGGGTGGAGCAATTGGGCGAAGTTGATGTGACCGGGATCGAACCGATGAGCGCGGTCATCCCCAACGCTCTGCGCCTGCGCGCCGATGTGGTCGATGCTGACGCGCTGACCGGCGGCGGCAGGCGGGACGATGTGCTCGCCAACGCGCCCGCCGCTGAACACGGGTTTTTCGGCGTGCCCAAGGTGATCGAGTAAATGACCGACCTTACCTCTCTTGGCGTTAAAGCCATCCGCAACGGCGTTGCCGCTGGCGATTTCACCGCGCGCGAAGTTGCCGAGGGCTTTAACGCAGCGGTGGCTGCTGCCGCCGCGCTCAACGCTTTTATCGTGACCACTCCCGATCACGCGCTGGCCGCGGCAGATGCTGCGGACAAGGCGCGCGCCGCTGGCCAATCGCTCGGCCCAATGGCGGGCGTGCCGATCGGGATGAAGGATCTGTTCGCCACCAATGGCGTGCAGACCACCGCAGCCAGCCATATCCTCGAAGGGTTCATCCCGCACTACGAATCGACCGTCAGCCAGAACCTCTGGAATTCTGGCGCGGGGATGCTGGGCAAGCTGAACCTCGATCAGTTCGCGATGGGTTCCTCCAACGAAACCAGCTATTTCGGCAACGTGAACTCGCCGTGGCGCAAGGCCGGTAGCAACGCCGCCATGTCGCCCGGAGGATCGTCCGGCGGATCGTCCAGCGCGGTTGCCGCGCGCATCGCTCCGGCGGCGACGGGCACCGACACCGGTGGCTCCATCCGCCAGCCCGCAGCCTTTGCCGGGATCACCGGGATCAAGCCGACCTATGGCCGCTGTTCGCGGTGGGGCGTGGTGGCGTTCGCCTCCAGCCTTGATCAGGCCGGGCCGATGGCGCGCAGCGTGGAAGATTGCGCGATCATGCTGGGCGCAATGGCTGGCTTCGATGCCAAGGACGCGACCAGTCTCGACATGGCAGTGCCCGATTGGGAAGGCGCGCTTAACGCCGATCTCAAGGGCAAGAAGGTCGGCATCCCGCGCGAATACCGGATGGAGGGCACCGATCAGGCGATCCTCGATAGCTGGGAACAGGGGAAGGAATGGCTCAAGGACGCGGGCGCGGAAATCGTCGATATCTCGCTGCCGCACACCAAATACGCGCTGCCCGCCTATTACATCATTGCGCCTGCCGAAGCGTCCTCGAACCTCGCCCGCTATGATGGCGTGCGATACGGCCTGCGCGATCTGCCGGAAGGCTCCGGCCTTCAGGACATGTACGCCGCCACCCGCGCCGCTGGTTTCGCGGACGAGGTGAAGCGCCGCATCCTGATCGGCACCTATGTGCTCAGCGCAGGGTTCTACGATGCCTACTACACTCAGGCGCAAAAGGTACGCGCGCTGGTCGCCCGCGATTTCGAGCGTGCGTTTGAACTGTGCGACGTGATCTTGGCGCCGACAACGCCCACGGCTTCGTTCCCGCTCGGCAGCCTCAACGAAGATCCGCTGACGATGTATCTCAACGACGTGTTTGCCGTACCAGCCAGCCTCGCAGGCCTGCCCGCGATGAGCGTGCCCGCGGGCCTCAACCCAGATGGCCTGCCGCTGGGCCTCCAACTGGTGGGTCGCCCGTTCGACGAACAGGGCGTGCTCAACGCAGGCCTCGCGATCCAGCAACGCAGCGGCTTCGACCACGCGCCGGAGAAGTGGTGGTGAACGCCGATCCCGCGCTGTGGATTGCCGGGGTGGCAATCGCGCTCGCGGTGCCGCTGACTTTCATGGTCGCGAATTACGTGCGCAAGCATGTCGACCACGGCGAAGCGCGCTTTGACACCCGCGACAAGCCGGGTGATGACGAGGAAACGAAGTGATGAGCAACTACCGCATTCAGGGCGCAACCGGCGAATGGGAGGTCGTGATCGGCCTTGAAGTTCATGCGCAGGTGACGAGCCATTCCAAGCTGTTTTCGGGAGCCTCCACCACATTCGGCGCGGAGCCGAACTCGCAGGTCTCCCTCGTCGATGCGGCGATGCCGGGGATGCTTCCCGTGCCCAACCGTGAATGCATCCGGCAGGCGGTGCGCACCGGTATGGCGATCGAGGCGCAGATCAATGCCTGGAGCCGGTTTGACCGCAAGAATTACTTCTACGCCGATTTGCCGCAAGGCTATCAGATCAGCCAGCTGTATCACCCCATCGTGGGCGAGGGGCAGCTGACCATCGACGCCGATGAAAAGGCAGGCATCCCTGAGGACAAGGTGATCGGGATCGAGCGTATCCATGTCGAGCAGGACGCGGGCAAGCTGATGCACGATCAGCACCCCACCATGTCCTATGTCGATCTCAACCGCAGCGGCGTCGCGCTGATGGAAATCGTCTCGCGGCCCGACATGGCCTCTCCCGCAGAGGCAGGGGCCTATGTGCGCAAACTGCGCGCGATCCTGCGCTATGTCGGCAGCTGCGACGGCAATATGGAAGAAGGTTCGATGCGCGCCGACGTGAATGTTTCTGTGCGGCGGCCTGGCGAGGAACTGGGCACCCGCACCGAAACGAAGAACGTCAATTCGGTTCGTTTCGTGATGCAGGTCATCGAATATGAGGCGAACCGGCAGGTCGATGTGCTGGAATCGGGCGGCGCCATTGTTCAGGAAACGCGCCTGTTCGACGTTGCGACCGGCACCACGCGCACGATGCGCAGCAAGGAAGACGCTCACGATTATCGCTACTTCCCGGATCCCGATCTGTTGCCGCTGGTGCTGGAGGAGGACTTCCTCGCTGAATGCCGCGCGAGCCTTCCCGAACTGCCCGATGCCAAGCGCACGCGGTATGAAACGGAGCTGGGGCTCACCCCCTACAACGCGCGCGAACTGACCGCCGAGGTCGAGACCTTCGCGCGGTTCGAAACGCTGTTGTCAGCGACGGCCAGAACCATCGGCAAGCCCGAAACCGCGGTTGCGACGCAGGTTGCCAATTGGGCGCTCTCGGTTGCGCCCGGCGTGATGAAGTCGGTCGGCGATGAGGGCGATATGGCGCACGCCACTGCCGAGCGGCAGGCGGGCATCCTTGCGATGCAGGAAGCAGGCGAGATCAGCGGCGGTCAGGCCAAGGAAATCTTCGAGATCGTGCTGCGACTGGGCCGCGAACCCGCCGAAATCGCCGCCACTGAAGGGCTGAAACAGGTGAGCGACACCGGCGCAATCGAAGCCGCCATCGACGCGATCATCGCCGCCAACACCGATAAGGTAGAGGAATATCGCGGCGGCAAGGACAAGCTGTTCGGATTTTTCGTCGGCCAGACGATGAAAGCGATGCAGGGCAAAGCCAATCCGGGCGTGGTGAACGAGATTTTGAAGAAGCGGTTGGGGTGACCTGTTCCCTCCGAGATTGGGTGTAGAGCGGACATTGATACAACGTAAGGCCATGCAGCCAGACTGTGTCGAAATGTCCCTAATCTCCGCGATATTGACGAGGGATCCATGTTACCCGGGGATCTTGAATGCACCATTCAAGTAAATCCAGCTCGTCTTCCGATAGGGGATGTGCGGCTCTCAAGGTAATCGAAGTCAGTTCGCTCCTACGCTCTACAGTCAATCGAGAACCGCTTTCGTCTAGATAGGTCGAAGCTAGCGGGATCGCCCCCCCAAGAAGTGGGCTCCAATTTCCGATATGCTTATAGCTAGCAAATAAATGGCTTCCATTTCCAGACTTCAAGCAATCGCTCACCTTGTCGTGGGAATGTAGAGTAGAGCCTTGAAATTGCAGATCGGGCTTATCTCGCTGCCAATCAAATCGAACGGAATTCATGGCGAGATAGCCAAATCCGAGCGTGACAACGCCAGCGATTATAGTCACTCGAACTTTTCCCATAGCTGATTATCGCTATAAGCCAGACGAACGCTAGTCGCAAATTTTACTGCCATCAGCAATTGGGTCGAAAAAGCCATCGTCACATACAAAAAGCCCGCCGGAGCGCGAACTCCGGCGGGCTTGTCTGTTGCGGTGCCGCCCGATCAGTTGCCGAATTTCGCGGTTACCTGCACGCCATAGAACCGCGGCTCTGCGGGGATGAAGGTCGGGATGCCGAACGCGCCGCCGGTGTTGCCTGCATCGAGCAGATAATCCTCGTTAAAGGCGTTGCGGATAAACCCGGCAATCTCGTAGCGTTCATCAGCAAAGCTGACCCCGGCGCGCGCGTTCACCAGCGTTACCTTGGGCTGCGAGATCAGGTCGGAGTTGGGCAGCTCGAAGAACAGGCGGCTGCGATATGTCACGCTGGGCGTTGCGAAGAACCGCACTCCGTCCGACACCGGCGCATCGATGGTGAACCCAGCGGCGGCCTGCCATTTGGGCTGGAGCCGGAATCGCGCCCCGGCAAAGGCCCCGGCAAAAGCGGGATCGTTGTCAATCTTGGCGTCGATGTAGTTGCCGTTGGCGAACAGTGTGAGCCAGTCGGTCGGGTTCAGCTGCACTTCGCCCTCGACGCCCAGATTGCTCGCGGTGCCGATGCTCTGGGTCAGGGCGCCCGGGTCCGTCGGTGTTACCTGAAAACCTTCATATTGCTGATAATAGACGCCGACCGAACCCGAAGCGATCCCGACGCGGCCTTTCACGCCGCCTTCGTAGTTCCATACCGTCTCTTCTGGCACCAGTTGCAGGTTCGGTGCAGGAGCGCCCGTGGGCAACCGGCGCGCGTTCAAAGCGACGACCGGGGATCGCCGCCCCTTCGACACGGTGGCGTAGAGGTTGATGTCGTCCGTCGCGCGGAACAATACATTGAAGCGTGGCAAGATGGCGGAATAGCTGCGCTGCGCCTCGAACGTCTGGCCCGCTGTATCGACCTGCGGAAAGAGCGATGGCACACCGAGCAGTTGCGAACGCGGGACATCGGCGCGGAACCCGGACCGCCGTTTTTCGATCAGAACACGGACCCCGGCAGTAAGCTCGATCGCTGGCACCGGGATGTAGGTGGTGTCAGCAAACACCGAATAGCTCTGGTTGTTGCCCTGGTTCTCGAACACGGAGGTGTAGGGCAAGCTGGTTGCCGCCCCGCCCGAGATGAGCGCGGTCGCGCCCAGCGATGGCACGCTGCCGTCGGGCGCGACGCAAGGAAGGCCGGGCACAAGCCTTGCAGCGCACTGAAAATACACCCCTTCTTCGGTCGAGAACGGGACGTTCTGCAAACCGTCCTCGGTGAAGAAGTTCCACCCGAACGACGCACGCCAGTTCGGATCGCTGTAGGAAAAGCGCGCTTCGTGGCTAAACTGTTCCCCTTCCGCGATTTCCGCGAATTCCAGGAACGGCGCGGCGGACCCATCCGCATCGAACACCTCTGCGCTATCGAACTTGCGATAGCCGTTGACGGTGGTGAAAATCAGACTGTCGGTCAGCAGATATTCCAGCGTCAGGTTCGCATCGTAGACGTCGCGGTCGAGGCCAAGCTGTGCATTGCCGAGCGCGGCAGCAGAAAACGGCGAGCCGCCCAGATTGGCGGGTTGAAAGGCGTTGGCCGCGCCGCCGGGCGCACCGAGGAACGCGGGCAGGGTGCCCGAAATGAACGGGGTCCCGCCATTGCGCTGCCGGTCGTAGGTGCCGATCAGATCGACGGTCAGATCGGCGCTCGGGGTGTAACGCAGCGATGCCCGGATGCCGAGCTGGTCCTGCGCGTACAATTCCTCTTCCTGACTGGGATTGAGGTTTTCGACATAGCCATCGCGCGTGCGCCATTCGAACGCGACACGGCCCGCCAACACATCGGACCCTGCATTGAGAAAGCCACCCAGCAGCGTTTGGTCGAAATTGCCGTAGCCGCCGGACAGTTCGCCCGAGAACCCTTCGCGCGGGCGGGCGGAGACGAGGCTGATCGCGCCCACCGCCGATGCGGTGCCGAACAGGGTCGCTTGCGGGCCTTTGATTACTTCGACCCGCTCCAGATCGTAGATCGCCTGATACGACCCACGCGAGCGCGAGATATCGACGCCATTATAATAAAGCGTGACGCGCGGCCCCTGCTGCGACGATCCCGAATCCGAGGTGATCCCGCGGATTACGACGCCGGGGTTGTTGGCGCTCTGTTCCTGGATGTTGAGGCCGGGAACATAGTTCGACAGCTCATCCAGATCGCTGACGCCCAATTCCCTGATCCGTTCGCCGGTGACCGCCGAAATGGTGATCGGCACGTCCTGCGCGCGCTGTTCGATCTTTTGCGCGGTGACGATGATGGAGTTGCCCGAAGAGCCGCCTTCCTGCGCCTGTTCCTCGGTTTCGGCATCGGCAGCTTCCTGCGCGAACGCGGGCTGGGCCGAGATTGCGACAGCGGTGCAGATTGCGGGCATCGCGATGGACGCAAGCAGGCGCTTGCGATGGAGAGAGATGTTCATGTGCGAGAGTGCCTTTGGCGAGAGAGGATGAAAGACTCTCGCCGCGTTAGGACTGGTGCGTGACAGGTTCGCGGCGAGCCTGCGTCGGTTCAGTGAAATGCGTGTCAAACGTGCTTCGGATTTGCGACTATCCTGTCACAATTCAACGCAACCAGCTTTGTGCCATCAAAAAAGCCGCCGGGATCGCTCCCGACGGCTTTCGTATTTGTTTGGCGAGACAGGCTTAGCCTTCGCGCTCACCGGTCAGCGGCATCGCGCCGAACGCGCCGGCGTTGACGTTGCCGGTCAGCTGGTCGCCATCAACGGTCGCTTCGCATTCAAGCTTCATCGGCATCGGCACAACCATGTTCATGTCCCAGGTCAGGGTGTGGCCGTCGATCTTGCCGTTTTCGACATCCATCTGGCCCATTCCGCCGGCCATCGTGCCGGTGAAGGTGTCACCATCGGGCACCACGGTGAAGGTGCCGGTCTGGTCGCCCATCGGGCTTTTGACGACAGTTTTATAGGTTCCTGCAACAGACATTCTTGGTCTCCATGAAAGTGGGTTTTTGCTGGTATTCACGAGCGCCGGTCGCCCGGCTCTCTTGGCAATGGTGTTTACACGTGTGTCAGTTCGACTCAACCACATATCGCCGCTTTGCATGGGCCTCCACATCCTTACGCCAGAACCGCACGGGCTTCAGCTTGTGATCGACATAAAGCTGCATCTGATCAGTGTAGTGGGGGCTACCGGGCCGGGTGCTGGCCGCACCGAACGGCTGGACCGAGCGCGAGGAGACGCGGCCCGGTTCGCCCGGAGCGGGCCATTCGACCCACTGGATGAAGCTGTCGCCGTGGACCAGGCTTAACCGCCCGTCATCGTCTACTTCCCACGTGGTCGCTGCGCGCAGCGTGTCCGACCCGCCATCCAGCGGGAGATCGACATCGCCCTGCCGCAACCGGACAAGTTCCGACATCGGCGGATCGATCCGCCCGAAATGCGTGTTGAGGTGGTCGACCGCCTGTTTGAGGTGCTCTTTGATATCGGGGTATTCGCCCTTGTTCTGATATTCCGCCGACATGAACTCACGGATCATCAGATAGGCGAGCGCATCGGCCGGCCCGTTGTTATCGGCGGTGTAATCCCACCCCAGCAACAGGTCGCGCGCCTTTGTGAGCTCGCCCTCTGCCTTGAGCCCTTCGAGCGCGGTCATCATAACGTCGACATACCCTTTGCGCTCATAGGCGGTGTCGTACTTGATCCGCTCCAACGTGGCGCGGTCGAGCACCTTGGCCTCGCTCATCAGCTTGTAGGCGCGCCAGCTGCGGTTGGTCTGCTTGCGCTCGATCCCCAGCACGGGTGAGAAGTCCTCGGGCGACAGATCGCTGCCCGCGCCGGCGGCCGTGAAGGGTTCGTTGTTCGAATTATAGACCCAGCCAGATGCCGGATTGATAACCTTGGGAATCCGATCGTACCCGACCGATCCGTGCCAGATGAGGTCCGACCGATCACCGGGGAGGATCGATCTCCAGTCGGCCTTTGCATCCTCCGGTCGGTCGGGAATGGCGGCGTTGTAGATATAGGCGATGTTGCCTTGCGCGTCGGCATAGATGAAGTTTGTCGATGGGATCGCCATGCGCGCGATTTGCGCCTCCCATTGCGCAAAACTGGTGGCCTTGTTGAGGCGGTAATACGCATCAAGCTGCTGGATTTCCCCAATCGCGCCGTATCGGATCGCAAAGAAGCCGTCCTCGTTCTCGATCACCGGGCCTTGGGCGCTGCGCAGCACCGTGCGCGGCACGGGCAGGGTTACGGGGCCAACGCGCACCGGCAGGATCACGTCGCGGCTTTCCAGTTCGCGCCATTCTCCGTCCAGACGATACCGCGTGCCGGTCTCGTCCATTTCCAGCTTGTAGATGTCGATCATGTCGGGCCGGTTGACCGTATTGGTCCAGCCCAAATATTCGTTGTGGCCAAGAAAGGGGAAGGGCGAACCGGGGAAGTTCGCGCCGGTAAAGTGCCAGCCTTCCTCGCTTTCGACGGTCAGTTCATACCATGCGACGCCGCCACGCAGGGGCTGGTGCGAATTGGAGATCAGCGTGGTCGGCCCGCCGGATTTTTTCGGCGCGACCGCCCACGCATTCGATCCCAGCAGGCCTGCATCATCGCCCCACGGCAACGGGTGGGTGCCCTGCATCGCGATCTGCGCCGGGGCATCCGTTTGCAGGTCCGGGCGAGGGAAGCCGGGAATGTCCGGACCGAATTCGCGGCGCAGCGGCTCTCCGGCGACCAACGGGCCGATCACGTTGGAAAGGCCAAAGAAGAACGGCTGGCGCAGCACGAACCCGGCGGCGATATCCTCTCCGTTGACGGGGAACAGGCCGGAAAGCTTCACCTCATCGGGGTGATCTTTCGCATACTGGTTCAACCCGGCGGCATAGCCTTCGAACAGGGCGCGGGTGTCTGCGGGCAGGGTCGGGTATTGTTCCGCCGCCGTCCCGCGCACGTCGAGCAGATGGTAGACATAATCGAACTGCGCGCCTTCCTCCCCCGCGATCGCGCCATACCGGCCTTTCGACATGGCGGCGACATCCTGCAGCGTGAAGAAATCGTCCTCTGCATGGGCGACAGCTACGCCGAATGCGACATCGGCATCGGTTTTTCCCGAGATATGGGGAACGCCGTATTCGTCGCGGATGATCTCTGCGCGGTACTGGCGTGGCGGCGGCGAACTGGCTGCGTCCGCGTAAAGCGGCTCCCACGTGGCCAATGCAACGAATGCCAGCACCAGCAGCGCCGCTGCGCCGATGCCGATCCCCTTGAGCCATTTCATTTGTTGGTCTCTCCCATGCTCCGTGCCCGACCATTGCGGCGCGAGCGAGACAGGTCAAGCAGGCACCCAATGCGCTTGCAAATGTGGGGGGCTAACCCACCTATAACACTAACACACCGCTAGGGTCGGCTGATAAAACACGTGCGCAGAGGCATCCACTCATGAATCTCGAAAAATTCACCGACCGCGCCAAGGGTTTCCTGCAAAGCGCGCTCACCATCGCCATCCGTATGAACCATCAGCGGATCACGCCCGTCCACCTGCTCAAGGCGCTGCTCGAAGACAGCGAGGGCATGGCCGCCGGGCTGATCCAGCGCGCCGGAGGTGAGGCAACGCTGGCCGCCAGCGCGGTGGACGCTGCGCTGGCGAAGATTCCGGTCGTCACCGGGGGCGGGGCGCAATCGCAACCGGGCCTCGATAACGATGCCGTGCGCGTGCTCGACAGTGCGGAAACGCTCGCGGAGAAAGCGGGCGATGGCTATGTCACGGTCGAACGGTTGCTGACCGCGCTCGCGCTGGCGCCGGGCGCCGCAGGCGAGGCGATGAAGGCCGCCAGCATCACCCCGCAATCATTGAACGCCGCGATCGAAGACCTGCGCGGCGGGAAAAAAGCCGACAGCGCCAATTCCGAGGCGACCTATGATGCGATGGAGAAATTCGCCCGCGATCTGACGCAGGCCGCGCGCGATGGAAAGCTTGACCCGGTTATCGGCCGCGACGAGGAAATCCGCCGCACGATCCAGATCCTTGCCCGGCGGACCAAAAACAACCCCGCCCTGATCGGCGAACCCGGCACCGGCAAGACCGCGATTGCCGAAGGGCTGGCGCTGCGCATCGCCAATGGCGACGTGCCCGATAGCCTGAAGGGCCGCACCCTGATGAGCCTGGATCTGGGCTCGCTGATCGCAGGCGCGAAATATCGCGGCGAATTTGAAGAGCGGCTGAAATCGGTGCTCGATGAAGTGAAGAACGCCGAAGGTAACATCATCCTGTTCATCGATGAGATGCACACGCTGATCGGCGCGGGCGCGAGCGAGGGCAGCATGGATGCCTCCAACCTGCTGAAGCCCGCCCTGTCGCGCGGCGAACTGCATTGCATCGGCGCGACCACGCTGGATGAATACCAGAAGTATGTCGAAAAAGACCCCGCGCTCCAGCGCCGGTTCCAGCCGGTCTATATCGAGGAGCCGAGCGTCGAGGATACGATCAGCATCCTGCG
Source organism: Sphingomonadales bacterium (assembly GCA_038246695.1). Taxonomy (GTDB): domain Bacteria; phylum Pseudomonadota; class Alphaproteobacteria; order Sphingomonadales; family Sphingomonadaceae; genus Erythrobacter. Next base: position 12,250 of record JBBRVR010000041.1, on the reverse strand, counting down.
CGGGATCAAGGACAAGTACGAACTGCACCACGGCGTGCGCATCACCGACAATGCAATCGTCGCGGCGGCGAAGCTTTCCGACCGGTATATCCAGAACCGCTTTCTGCCTGACAAGGCGATCGATCTGATGGACGAGGCCGCCAGCCGCATCCGCATGGAAGTGGAATCGAAGCCAGAAGAGATCGAGGCGCTCGACCGGCGGATCATCCAGCTCAAGATCGAGGAAAGCGCGCTCGGCAAGGAAACCGACGATGCCAGCCGTGACCGGCTGATCAATCTGCGCAAGGAATTGTCCGAGCTGGAGCAGGAATCCTCCGAACTCACGACCCGCTGGCAGAATGAGCGCGACAAGATCGAGGCCGAGGGCAAGATCAAGGAGCAGCTCGATCATGCGCGGCTGGAACTGGAACAGGCGCAGCGCATCGGCGACCTCGCGCGCGCGGGTGAGCTGTCTTATGGCACGATCCCGGACCTTGAGAAAAAGCTGGCCGAGGCAGAGGGTACGACCGACAACGCCCTGCTGCGCGAGGAAGTGACCGAAGAGGACATTGCCGGCATCGTCAGCCGCTGGACCGGCATCCCCATCGACAAGATGATGGAGGGCGAGCGCGAAAAGCTGCTGGATATGGAGAGCATCCTTGGCAAGCGCGTGATCGGGCAAGGCGAGGCGATCACTGCGGTGTCCAAGGCGGTTCGCCGCGCGCGCGCCGGGCTGCAGGATCCGAACCGTCCGCTCGGCAGTTTCCTGTTCCTTGGCCCCACGGGCGTCGGCAAGACCGAACTGACCAAGGCGCTGGCCGGGTTCCTGTTCGATGATGACAGCGCGATGGTCCGCATCGACATGAGCGAATACATGGAGAAACATGCGGTCTCCCGGCTGATCGGCGCGCCTCCGGGCTATGTCGGCTATGACGAGGGCGGTGTGTTGACCGAAGCAGTGCGGCGGCGCCCCTATCAGGTCGTGCTGTTCGATGAGGTGGAAAAGGCGCACCCCGATGTCTTCAACGTGCTTTTGCAGGTGCTTGACGACGGGCGGCTGACCGATGGGCAGGGCCGGGTGGTCGATTTCTCGAACACGCTGATCATCCTGACCTCGAACCTTGGCAGCCAATACCTCTCCAACCTCGGGGAAGATGGCAAGGTTGCCGATGTCGAGGATCAGGTGATGGATGTGGTGCGCGGACATTTCCGCCCCGAATTCCTCAACCGGCTGGACGAGATTATCCTTTTCCACCGCCTGGCGATGGAGCACATGGCACCGATTGTCGCGATCCAGGTGAAGCGGGTGCAAAAGCTGCTGGATGATCGCAAGATCACGCTTGATCTGACGGAGGCCGCGCTGCGTTGGCTTGGCCGGGTCGGATACGATCCCGTCTATGGCGCTCGCCCGCTGAAACGCGCCGTGCAGCGATATTTGCAGGATCCGCTCGCCGAAATGCTGCTGGAAGGCAAGATAGTCGACGGATCGACGGTGCGCGTCGACGAAGGCGATGGTGAACTGCGCATAACGATCGACGAATAGCGATTCGCGTCGTCCCGGCGATGCCAAAACCGGTGTCGTCCAAATGTAACCTTGTTACACACATGGTGCCTTGTTACGCGCAAGGCACCTTTTGTTGCGCAAGCGCAGGTGTCGCGTTGCGATAGTTGCACACCGTAAAATCTGTATGTGGGATTAACGCAACATCACCTCGAAAAGTGCGGCGAGGCGTCATGCCGCTTTGACTTCAAAAAGTCACTATTGCACAAAACCGTCATCGCAGGGGCTGGGTCGCGGTGTTCCACAGGGTTTTACCTTCATGCTACTGCATGTCGGTGGGGGTGCATCGCGATGAAAGCTTCGGTTGTTTCAACTGGAGTCGCTATGAAAAAGTTTCACATCAATTCGCTTAAGGCGTTGACCTTCTCCGCATCGGCCATCGCATTCGCGATCGCTGCACCTGCTTTCGCGCAAGACGCCGAACCGGGTGATGAATGCATCACCGGCACCAACGCTGCGGGCGTTGTCGACGCCGATGGCGAATGCGTGTCGACCGGAGAAGGTCCAACCGGAACCACGACCGCTCAGGGCGAAGATGTCGATATCACAACTGGCGCCACTGGCGATCCTAAGCCCGGGCAGGACATCACCGTCACCGGTTCGCGTATCAAGCGCGACACATATTCATCGATATCACCGCTGCAGGTGATTTCGACCGAAGCCCAGCAATCGGTTGGCGCATTCGACCCTGCACAAATACTTCAGCGGTCCGAATCTGCTGCTGGTCTGCAGATTGATGCGACATTTAATGGCTTCGTGCTAGACAACGGCCCCGGATCGGAAACACTCAACCTGCGCGGCCTTGATGCCAGCAGAACCCTGTTGCTGGTCAATGGCCGCCGACTGGCCCCCTCGGGCGTTGAAGGTGCTCCTACAAGCCCCTCGCTCAACCTCATCCCTGCCTCGCTCGTCGATCGTTACGACCTGCTGCTCGATGGCGCTTCGGCAATCTACGGCTCGGACGCGATTGCGGGTGTCGGCAACATCATCCTGCGCAAGGACTTTGACGGGTTGGAACTGTTCGCGGCAGGCGATCTGAATGAGCAGGGTGGCGGAAATGATTTCACCGTCAGTGGCGCATATGGCTTTACCACGGACCGTGCGGTTTTCGGCATTGGTGCCGAATATCGCAGGCGTGACGCCATCCGTCTGTCTGACCGCGATTTCTTCGACGGCTGCGACACACACTACGAGGTCGACTCGGATGGGAACATCCGTACGCTTGACGTGCGCACTGCTGCGATCGTGGAAAACCGCACGCCCGGCGTCACAACTTCGCGCAACGAGTGCAAGATTACCAGCCAAGTTGGCCGGTTTGTTTCGCCATTCCAGACCTATGGAAACCTGTTCATCGCCAATGATGGCGGGCCGGGCAATTCCGGGATCGAAGGATACGACGTGTTCTTCACTGGCGGGCGGGACATCGACGCTGACGGCGATGGGCTGCGCGACGTAGACTTCCAAGAGGTAAACCGCAACGGCACCAACCTCGACCAGATTTTCCTCAGCCAACAGGAATTGTATAACGTGATGGCGTATGGGGAATACACCTTCCCCGGCGAAGCGAACATCACGCCGTTTTTCGAAGCCAACTATTCGCGGGCGGAAGTCGGGGCCGACAACACCGGTGCACCGCAGCTCTTCCCCTACGTTCCGGCCAGTAACGCCTTCAACCCCTGCAACACTGCCAACAACGATTGCGCCGCGGCCGAAGTCACCTTGCTGGGCCGGCCGGGCGGCAATTCCGGTTTCAGCCTCCCCGTCATTCCGGTTCTGTCGATCAGAGGCGACCGCAACAATTTCGATGTTACGCAGGAACAGTATCGCGGCGTGCTCGGCGTGCGCGGTGACCTTCCATTCATCGGCTCGAGCTGGAGCTTTGAGGTCGCGGGCGTGTACTCGCGGTCGGAAGGTCGTTCGCTCACCCGTGGTATCCGCGAAGACAAGCTGGCCCTGGCGCTCGGCATCGATCCCACCGCCGATTTCGATGGCGATGGCATTGCCGACAACAACGGCGATGGGTTTGCTGACGATTACAACCAGAACGAAGGGTTCCCACCAGAACTCGCGGGCGGACCATGCGATGTTTCCAGTCTCGCGAACCCCGGTCTGGCCTTGGCTGACCTTGCGCAGGGTTGCGTGCCCGTGAACCTGTTCGCACCCGGTGCTCTTGGTCAGGTGATCGGCGATTTCGAAACCCAGGCGGAACGTGATTACCTGTTTGGAAATCGCGAATTCCTGACCACTTACGAGCAAACGATCATTGGCGGTTTCGTTACCGGCGATCTTTTTGAGCTCCCCGCAGGGCCGGTCGGCGTGGTGCTTGGTGCTGAATGGCGCGAGGACGCGATTGACTCCCAGCCCAATGATGCAGCAGCCAACGGCTTGTTCTTTGCCTTCTCCGCCGACCAAGGCGCCACGGGAAGCAAATGGATCCGTGAGCTGTATGGCGAAATCGACATTCCTCTCATCGCCGCAAAGCCACTCGTGGAAGAGCTGACGGTGAACGTCTCGGGCCGCCTCACCGATGAAGAGTTCTACGGGACCAACGGGACCTTCGCATTGAAGGGTGGCTGGCGTCCCATCAGCCCGCTGCTGCTCAAATTCAGCTATGGCACATCATTTCGCGCTCCTAACCTGCGTGAAAACTTCCTTCGCGCACAGTCGGGCTTCAACACATTTGCCGATCCGTGCGCGGTGCCTGACGATGCCTACAACACCGAAACCGGGCAATACATTCAGTCCGGCGACGCCCGAGACCCCGCAATCCTCGACAACTGTCGGCGCGAGGGGCGCGATCCCACCCGTGTCGGGATCGATCCGAACAACCCGGAATTCTCTCCGAACCAGCTTACGGGCGTGGAAATCACGACCGGCGGTTCGCTCGATATCGATCCGGAAACATCGCGCTCCATCGCGACCGGTTTCGCATTCGAGGAATCGTTTGCCGGGGGTTGGGATGTCGCAATCAACTTCAACTACTACGACATCAAGGTGAAAGGCGCGATTACCGAGCCTTCGACCCAGTTCATCATCAATGATTGTTATGCCCGTCAGGAAGCGAACCGTAGCCCGTTTTGTGATCGCATCACGACCGGGCCGTTCGACTCATCGTCGCGGGGCTTGGTGACCAATGTCGCAAGCGGGTTCATCAACCTCAACGAAGAATCGGTCCGCGGTATCGACATCAACACCCGGTTCGGCAAAGAGGTGCTGTTGTTTGGCGAAACGGTCGACCTGAACCTGATCCTTCGCGCAAACCACCTGATTGAGCGTTCGAGCCTGTTTATCGGTGATGACGGGGCCGCGACTTTCGATGAGGATGCGGGCGAGTTTGGTTTCCCGTCTTGGACTGGAACGGCCACCTTCTTCGTCGATGTCAGCGATTTCCGGTTCACGTGGGAAACCCGCTGGATTGGTGAAGTCGAACAGGAAGTCGGCGACATCGACCCCCTTTCCGATGCATTCGGCTATGGCCCTGACGGAACGTTCACAGGCTTCTTCTCCGATACTTGCCTTGGATCGGGGTCACGCAATGCCAATGGAACGCTCAACGGCAGGGTAGCGGGGGATGGCGTTTTCTGCCGCGACGTTGGCTTCGCAGATGATTATTTCGAGCATACGGCGTCGGTCCGCTATCGTTCGGGAGATCTGACGCTGACGTTGGGTATCACCAACCTGTTCGATCGCGCTCCGCCGCAAGTCGATTCAAATGAAGTTTTCGCAGTCAACAATGTCGCCATTGGGAACGGTTATGATTTCGATGGCCGTGAGTTCTTTGGGTCGATCCGTTATTCCTTCTGATCCAACAAAGCTCGAATGAACAACGAAATGCGGCCTCTCGGGACTTGCCTGAGGGCCGCATTTTTGTTTTACTAAGCCTCTGCGAATTGGCTCGGGTGGAGGACGCCAGCTCGTTATTGCAATCACTGTTCAAGCCAAAAAAGGGTCCAACCCAATGAAATTTTTCAAAGCATCCGCCACGGCGGTCATGGCTGGCGTATCTGTTCTGGGTCTGAGCGTCGCCGCCCCCGCGCAAACGCAGGCGCAAGCCGCGGCCTCCTCCACACCGATCGATGTCTGGGCGCTGCGCGATGTGGTGAACGCTGTCGATCTCTCGCCCGATGGCAAGCATGTGCTGGTTCACAAAGTGGAATCGCGCGAAGGCGACTACCTGCTGGAAATCTACAAGACCGATGATCTTTCCAAACCATTGCGGCGGCTCAACGCCGACCCGATGGAAATTGTCAGCGCTCGCTGGGTCGGCAACAACTACATTTTCGGCACCGCATGGCAGGTCAACCGCAAGACGGTGAAGGAACCTGAAGATGATGTGCGTGACTACCTCGCGTATTCCTACGATCTGGAGCGCAACAAATTCACCAAGGTCGATGGCAATTTCGGGATCGTCAACACGTTGCCCAATGATCCGGACAACGTACTGATCAGCACTGGTACGGCCGTGCCCGACCCCACAGGGGTGGATCCTTTTGCCGCTTCGCGCCCGCGCTCATACTACAAATTCAATCTCAAGACCGGCTCGCGTTCGCTGGTATTGCGCGGCGGTGGCAAGATCCCGTTCGTTTCAACCTGGGATAATGAGGGCAATCCGCGTTATACCGAAATTCAGGACACGAATGCGGGCAAGATAATCTCATACTATCGCAAGCCGGGTGATGGCGACTGGACCAAACTGCGGGAATTTGATCTCAACGATCCCAAAAACCTTTATCGGGTGCTCGGCGGTTTTCAGGGCGTGGCAGGGTTTGATCCAAACGACCCCAATACAGGCTACATAATCGATAATCTTGAGGGTGAAGACAAGGCCGGGCTCTACGAATTCGACTTCAACACCGGCCAGATCGGCAAGGAGCTGTTTCAGGCTGAGGATGCGGACGTGATGGGCATTCAGGTCCATTCCATTCCAGGCAATGATAAGCTTGTGGCGGCGCGTTATTCCGGCAAGATCATGGAACGGCACTGGTTCGACGAGGAAGAGAAGGCGCTTTTCGAAGCGCTCGAACAGCAGATTCCCAATGCTTACCAGGTTTCCATCTCCAGCCGGTCACTCGATGGCAAATCGATGATCGTCGCAAACCGTGGCCCGCATGATCCAGGATCGTTCTGGCTGGTCAAGGATGGCAAGCTGGCAAAGCTTGGCAGCCGCAATCCCTTGATCAATCCCGATCAGCTGGCCGATGTGGAATACGTCCGTTATCCCGCACGCGATGGTCGGATCATTCCGGCCTATGTTACCGTGCCGAAGGGTGAGGGGCCGTTCCCACTGGTTGTATTGCCGCATGGCGGTCCGCAGGTGAACGAGATTATCACCTACGACGAATGGGGCCAATTGCTTGCCAGTGCAGGATACATGGTTTTGCAGCCGCAATATCGCATGTCGGTGGGCTGGGGGCAGGACCACTTCGATTCCGCCTACGGGGAGCATGGCGGCAAGATGCAGGATGACAAGGACGACGGCGCCTTGTGGTTGGTCGAACAGGGCATGGTTGATCGTGATCGGATGGCCATGTTCGGATGGTCCTACGGCGGATATGCTGCGCTCGTAGCACTGAGCCGCGATCCGCAGATCTATCAGTGTGCAATTGCCGGCGCTGCGGTTGCCGATGCGGAAAAGCAGTATTTCGGGCGGCGCGATCCCAAGTTGAAGGCGCTTGATGAATGGTCGAAGCGCCGCGGCACGATCGGTATCAACCCGATCAATGAGGTGGCGAAGGCCAACATCCCATTGTTGATGATTCACGGCGAGTTTGATCGACGCGTGATGTATTATCACATGAAGGATTACAAAAAAGCGTACGAGGCTGCCGGCAAGGAAGGGCAGTTTGTCACGCTTGAAGGCGCCGACCACTTCTCCAACACGCTGATGTACAACCACCAGCAGCAACTCTACACCAAGATGCTGGACTTCCTCGCGAACGATTGCGGGCCCGGAGGGCTTTGATCGCCTGACCACATAGCAAGGCGCAACAAAAATGCCCGGCCCGCATCCTTGCAGGCCGGGCATTTTGCTTTCCGGTAGCTATGGACTGTCAGCGCGAGGGAGTAATGCACGCTGCCCGTGCTGGCCAAGTGCACAGCCGTGTTGCGCACCCCCCGCCTCGCGGAGGGCTTGGTGGACGCAGTGCGATGCTACACTCGCTCACAGCGCCGCGTCAGCCGATGCGGTTGCCGCGCACACCGTTGCGCCCGTCGACGCGGATCCAGTAAGTGCCCATGGTCGCGGGCTTGAATTCAACAGGATCGCCCACCTCGGGTGCGCGAGTGCGGACCGAAGTGCCTTTCATCTGCCACCGCGCGTTGCCTTCCTCGATCCAGATATGCCATTCTCTGGGCCCGACCTGCTGCACCTTGGTGATGGTCGATTGCAGTACGGCGATTTCCTCTTCACCGCCATCGCTGAACAGGCCGATCTTGGGCAGGGAAAAGCCGAACAGGCGGCGACGGGCCTGCGTGATGTCCTCGGTCTGCACCACCTTCACATCGCCCTCGTTCGTGGCGCCGACGAGCGCGCCAACTTCGCGGTCAAAACATGCGAGACGCTCTGAGTTGTCGGCGATGGTGGTGCAGGTATCCAACTTGCTGATCAGCGGGCTGTTATTGATCGAGCTGGCCTTTTGACGTTGATCCTGGGCGATAGCGGGGGTGCTGGCCAGGATAGACGCGGAAAGCCCGGTGAGCGTCAAAGCAAGGATGCTGTGGGTTTTCATGTTAGTCCCGTTCGGGTTGGAGGCAATGGAGGAGGTCCGCTGTGCAGGGGCAATGTGTGGGATAGAAAGTGCCGGTAGGCAGCAACCCTATGCAGCCGCGATATCAGTCGGCAATCCTTCTGTCGCCATCACCGCGAAAAGCGAACATCGTGCGCCAAACAGGGCATTCAGGGCTGCTGCGGAACGCGATTGCGGTCGTCAGTTGCCCTCGCCAAGAAAGCCCGGCTGGTTGGCGCCGACAATGTCGCGCGTGTTTTCATTCCCGCGGCGCGACGCGAGCGCCCATTCTTTGTTTGTCATGCAGGTTTTTGTGCGTTTGGCCCGCGAACCGATCACGGACTGCGTCTTACAACGCAGGTAATCGGGGTGGTTCTTGTCGGTGATCTTCTCCGGCTTTTTTTCGACCACTTCGATCTCGGCTCCGGCCTTTTGAACTTCTGCGGCGTGTGTTGCGGCGGCAGGACTGGCGGCCTGAAGTGCAAAAACGCTGGCGGCGATGAAAGTAAAACTCACGGGGAACCTCCTTAATGTCCAGCTTCTCGATACCATAACTGGCACAGATATTGGAAGGTACAAAAAAAGGGGCGAGCCTTGCGGCCCGCCCCCTCTTTCTGGTCATTTGCGACCGGTTGCAGCTTAGAAGCTGAACCGGAGGCTTGCCGCGTAACGACGACCCAGCGGATCGTAGGTCGACGGGAACACGTTGCCGCTGTTGAACGAGGTCGAACCAATGTCCGAACCGACGATTGAAGGCTGGTTGTCGAGCAGGTTGGTCACGGTGAACGTGAACAGCACGTTTTCGATCACATCCCACTGGAACGTCAGGTCGAAATAGCTCTCTGCCGGGATCTGCGTGAAGTCCACATCACCAAACAGCGGTGACGTGCCGATGAAGGCCGGGCCCTGATCGATGATATCGAGCGGTTCCTGCTCAAGCCCGCTCAGGTAACGCCACCGCAGGGACAGCGAATAATCGTCCATGAAGCTGAGCGTCGTGCGCTGGTTGAACACAAATTCCGGCTGTGGGTTGCAGTTCACGGAATAGAACCCAACGCAGTCACGGTTCACCGAATCTGCGCTGCCAGCAATTGCCTGGAAGCGGTTCTCGTTGGTCCACGTACCTTCAAAGCTCAGCGCGAGGCCGATGTTGTCGGTGATGTCCGTACCGTAGTTAAGGCGAACGTCGATGCCGTCGGTCTGGAGTGCACCCAGATTGGTCAGGTTCTGCAACAGGCCCTGCACTTCATCCGGCGAACCGGCAATTTCGCCAGTCGTGCGGCTACGCGACACCAGCTGACAGAAAGTGTTGGTGGCGAAATCAAGATTGCCTGCACTGTAGCAGCCACTGATGATGTCACCGATGGCGGGCGCGGTGATTGCGTCCGTCACGCTGATGTTGAAGTAATCCACCGTCAGCGACAGACCCGGAAGGGCTGCCGGCTGCGCGATGAAACCGACCGTCCAGGTTTCAGCCTTTTCCACGTCAAGGTTGAGGTTCCCACCTGTAGTGACGTTGATCTGGCCAGCGGGAGGTTGACCGATCAGGCCTGCAGCAACCGAAGAAGCCGGAGCGCCCTGAGCGACGCACACCGCGGTAAGGGCAGCGTTGCCAACAGGGTTGGTGCCAGCGCATGGATCGACCGAAAGGTTATCCAGACCGGTCGTTTGCGGGAAGAACAGCTCGCCGATGTTCGGAGCGCGGGCCGCCTTCTGGAAGTTACCGCGGATCGCAAGACCATCAACCGGTTCCCAGGTGCCGCCGACTTTCCACGTGAACTCGTTGCCCGAAAGCTCGTAGTTCGAATACCGTGCGCCAAGTTCAAGCGTGAGGCTTTCGAAGAACGGACGGTTCTCGATGATCGGAACGACGAGTTCGCCGTACACATCGAACACATCATACGAACCCGAGAAGTTCGGATCGGCACCGCCGCCGCCGACAACCGCGCCGGGGGTTTGCGAAGCTTCATCCGAAACCTGGCTGGTCGCGAATTCACGATATTCCGCACCAACGGCGAAGCCGACCGGGGTATCGGCGAACAGCGTGATCGGCAGATCGCCGAACACCGAGCCCTGCACCGTGCCGATGCTCGACTGGTCGATGACCTGCTGGGTCAGACTGAACGCGAAATCCTGCGCAGCCTGCGTACCGAGGTTACCGGCAGCACCGAACAGGTTTACCGGAGCACAGCCACGCGATGCATCTATACAGGCAACGCCGCCTGCGCCATCAGGAATGGCGAGCAGCGACTGCTGCAGACGATCAAGACGGGCGAAACCCGATTGACGCTGAATACGCTCGGATTCGCCGTATGTGCCGAACAGGTCATACTGGATGCTGTCGGTGATGTCGCCGCGTGCGCCGACAACAATGTTGAACAGCGTCGTGGTGAAGTCCGAATCGCGCGTGCCCGCTTCGATTGTACGACGGCGCACCTGAGTGCCAAACTGACGATAGTCGGGGTTTGCCGAACCATCTGCGAGTGTGGGGCCGAACTGGGTGTTGCGCGATGCGGCGAACTGTGCAGGCGTAAGACCCAGAGCGTTACCGAAACGCTGAGCGATCGCATCGGGGATGAAGGGGTTGTTCAGGTTCACCTGATAGGTGTTGAAGAACGAACCACCCGGCGCGATGATCGTCGAAACGGTGTTCTTCGAGAACACGGCCTGCGAATACACCTCTACCGCAGGCGTGATTTCGTAATTCGCGGAGCCGAACATGTTGAAGCGTTCGAAAGGCGTCTGGAAGATGTTGAACGGGTTGAAGTTGAACGGAGTGGTGTTGAACCCGACAATATCCGTACCGGCACCGTTGATCTGTCCGATGACAGTGCCGAACGGCGTACCTGCGCGGGTCGTACCGGCAGGGCAATTCGCCAAAATTGGCACTGCCGTGGCGCTGCAAACCGTCGCCGGGTTGACCGGGCCGGTGAAAACGATGTTCGCCGGAACCGCAGCCGACGAACCACCAGCAGCACCGCTAAACGAGCCGACGTTGAAGACCGAGAAGTCACGGGCGCCCTGGAGCACCTGCTTCTGATCCTGATAGCCGACGCTGAAAACCGCGTTACCGCGACCATCATCGAAATTGGCACCGATGGTCAGTTCCGTACGGAACAGTTCGCCATCACCCTGTTCGGTGATTTGGGTTGCCGCGTCCAGCTGGACACCTGCAAAATCACGCTTGGTGATGAAGTTGATGACGCCCGAAACCGCGTCTGCACCGTAAGTTGTGGTAGCACCACCGGTCAGGATGTCGGTCCGTTCAATGACGGCGAGCGGAATGTTGTTGAGATCGACCCGGCCCGTTTCATCGGCGGGAACGAAGCGGCGACCGTCCAGCAGGACGAGGTTACGCTGCGAACCGATACCGCGAAGGTTGACGAACGATGCACCACCGTTGCCGTTGTTGACCTGTGCGCCGATGCTGGGGACTGCGCCCGGCAGTTCGCGCAGGAACTGTTCAGCAACTGCTGTCTGGCGCAGCGTGAGCTCTTCTTCACCAACCGCGGCGACCGGAGTCGACAGGCGCAGGTTGGGATCAGTGACGCGCGAACCAGTAACGATGATCGCGTTACGCGGAGCTTCCGGCGTGATGCCTGCATCTTCAGCGGTGCCGACGTTATCGGCGGTGTCTGCATCCTGTGCAAAGGACGGCGTCGCTGCCAGCGCGAGGCCGACCGCAAACGAGCCGGCGCTAAGTCGCAATTGTGTTGATTTCTTCATCAGTCAAATACCCTTGTTTTCGGCTGAATGGCGAGCCACTTGGCCTGTTTCTGGATGAAGTCGGGACTGCTTAGTCATGCAGCTTTCCGGCCTCCACCTGTTCTTTGGACAACTTTCCGCGTGGTGGCAGCCTCAAGGGCGCACGCCAACGCGCGGAACCGTGTCTCAGAGTGCCGAATGGACCGTTAGCCTTTACAAGTGAAGCGGTGCTGGTGAATTTTGAAAATATCCAAACAGGCTGTCGCCATATTGCAACACT
>JBBRVR010000040.1:0-24986 GCA_038246695.1 Sphingomonadales bacterium | reverse complement strand
GAAGGCGATGAGGGTTACGATCCCGATCAGGGTGATCAGGATGGTTCAGATGTTGGCCAACCAGCAGAACCTGAAGACTCCGTCGACGTGACCGGCGATGGCGATGAAGACCTGGAAGTCGACGTGGAAGTCGATGTGGGCAGCGATCTTGGCCTGACGGATCCGGACGGCGATGATGACGATGATGATGACGATGATGATGACGGCGAGCAGGGCGAGCGCGGCGATAAGGGCAAGGACAAAGACAAAGACAAAGACAAGGGCGACGATGACGACGACGAAGACAGCAAACCGGGAAAAGGCGGCGGTAAGGGGCGGAAGTAAGGGTGTCTGACTAGCAGGAGTCCTGCCGAACCCTCAGGCAAACCTCGAATTAAGGCTCTGCTTGTAAGGCAGAAGCTATTCGTGAGCACCCGCCGCGATGTCGTCGTCCACAATCAGGAGGATAATCACCCGTGTGGTTCACGAAAGTCTCTCGCGCCACCCGGGACACGCAGATGTCTGCGGCGGCGTTCTTCGCTGCGCTGACGCTGGCCATCCTCCTCGGCGTTTCCGGGATCGCCGCCGGAATGGAACACGGTCTGCGCGACGCCCGCGACACATTTCGGATTGCGCCTGCAACCGGTAACATCGTGATTGTCGAGATTGATGGTCGCTCACTTCAGGCGCTGCCGCAATGGCCGTGGCCGCGCGGGCTGTATGCCGATGCCATTACCGAACTCGATCGACTGGGGGCGGCACAGATCGCCTTCGATGTGGAATTTTCGGCACGCTCCATTCCCGAACAGGATTTGCGGATGGCACAGGCGCTGGCTCAGATAAGCCAGCCCACGATCCTGCCGACTTTCCGCCAGCAGAACCGCGCAGGGGCGAAGGTCGTTATCAGCGAGTCCCTCCCGCTTGAGCAATTCCGAAAGAACGCCTTTCTCGCATCGGTGAACGTGCAGGCCGCGCCTGACGGGCGGATCGATCTTTATTCCTTCGGTGAAACCACCAATGGAACACCACGCCCCTCGCTTGCCAATATGCTGGCGCACACTGGCGGCGAGGTTGATACAAACTTTCGTATCGACCCCGCGATAGATCCCGCCACCATTCCGCGCATATCCTTTGTCGACCTGATCGAGGGCCGGGTTGCGCGCGATCAGGTCGCAGGCAAGCAGGTTGTGTTCGGCAACACTGCGATCGAACTGGGAGACCGCTACCCGACCGCCCTGTTTGGGGTGCAACCTGGCGTGATCGTCCACGTTCAGGCCGCCGAAACGCTGATCCAGTCACGCATTCGCGCCGAGGCGCCCGCACCGCTCGTGCTGACGTGTGCCGCTCTGCTTCTGGGCTCTATCCTGCTCGCCCGCAATCGCGCGAACACGGTTCGCCGCCGGATGAACCCGAGCGTGCTTGCCAGTGTCCTCGCAGTCGTGCTGCTGGCAGGCGCGCTGGCGCTGGACCAGGTTTCGTGGGTTTACCTGCCGCTCGGCCTTGCGCTGGTCTTTTTTGCGGCGTTTGTGGCGGAGCGCAGCGCGCTCGCGATGATCGCGAACCTTGAAGAGGAGCGGCTGACCAATATGGCGTCGGGCCTGCCCAACGCGCGCGCGATGCAGAGGGTCTTGCTGCGCAAGCCCGACGCGCGTGTCGCTTCTGCCCGGATCGCCGATTTCGCGGAAATCACCGCCATGCTGGAGGCGAGCGGACAGGCGGAGATGGACCGGGCGATCGCGCGGCGGCTTTCGGTGCTGGCCGGGGAGGGTGAGGTGTATCGGATAAACGCTGGCGTGTTCGCGTGGTTCACCTCTGATGCAGTGGAGGCGGGCGGTCGCGAGGGCTTGCATGAAGCATTCGCGTCTGCACGTGCGCTGTTCAACGCCCCGATCGAGGCCGGCGCGGAACGCCTGCGCGTCGTCACGCATTTCGGCACCTCCAAGGGCAGCATCGAACATGCCGTCGATGCCTCGGAATTGGCGCGTAAACGCGGCCTTGCCTGGTCTGCCGATGCCAGCGCGCTGCATGAGGAAACGCAGTATCGGCAGCGCTTGCTGGGCGAACTGGATGAAGCCCTGGCGAACGGCGCGATCACGGTCGTGTTTCAGCCAAAGCTGGCAATGGCGACCGGCGCAATCCAAAGCGGGGAGTGCCTGGTGCGCTGGAACAGTCCCATACTTGGCGTGATATCGCCCGCCGATTTCATCCCGGTACTCGAAGAGAAGAACCGCATCGACGACCTCACATTGTTCGTTCTGCGCGAGGCGATGCGGCGCCAGCGCGAGGCCGCAGCCGCCGGCCACTCTATCAATCTGGCTGTCAATATTTCCGCGCAGCTGCTCAGCGATGAAAGTTTCGTCGCGCAGCTTGTCAGCGAATTCGCCCGGTTTGGCCAGCCCGTATCAGGCGGTATCACGCTGGAAGTCACCGAAAGTGCGCCGTTGCAGGATTCCGCCTCCGCGCGTGAGGCGCTGACCCGAATGCGCGAGGTCGGCGCGCGGATTTCCATCGATGATTACGGCACCGGACAGGCGACGCTCAACTATCTCCAGGGCTTCCCGGCGCAGGAGATCAAGCTGGACCAAAGCTTCATCCGCGATCTGGTCGATGATCGCAAGGATCAGATCATGGTCCAGTCCACGATCGATCTGGCGCATGCCTTGGGCTTCGAGATTGTTGCCGAGGGCGTTGAGACGCAGGCAACCCTCGACGCGCTGGCGAAACTCGGCTGCGACTACGCGCAAGGGTGGCACATCGGCAGGCCGATGGCATGGGAAAGCTTCGCAGCAATTCTGGGTGCGAGCGCCGCACCTGAGCGCGAACAGGCGCGCGAGGGGAAGGCCGCCTGATCATCGGCGCTTCGGCGGGCACCCGGTTCAGATTAAAAAGGGGCGCGAGGAAGGCTGTCACAGCCTCCCTCGCGCCCCCGATTTCTTGCACCTGCGCAAGGTGCGGCAGGCTTACATCCGTGCGGTCAGGCCGAGGAAGAAGAACGTCCCCACCGGGCTGACCGGGTACGCTTGCTCGGTAATGAACGGCTTTTTGTTGAAGATGTTGTTCACCCCACCATAGATTTGGAACTTGTCGCTCGCTTCGAAGCTGAACGAGATGTCGTGAATGAAGGTATCGCTGGCAAGGCCGTTTTCGGGCGAGAAAGTATCGGCGCCGGTCGTGCCGACATCCTCGATTTCCACCCCGCGCAGACCCTGTCGGTCAAGCCAGGAAGTCGACCATGTCAACGCGACACCCTTCCAGTCCCACGTTAAAGCCCCGCGAGCCGCCCATTCGGGCCGCTGAAGTTCGCCCAGTTCGGGATCGATAAAGGTCAAGTCAGACGGATCGAAGAAGTTGTCGAGCTTTTCCACCCAGGTGCCGTTGGCGTTGAGGGTGAAGCCATGCTCGCCTAGGTTGAACCTATATTGCAGCGCGGCTTCGACGCCAGCGGTTTCCTGCCGGGCGAAGTTGACGGAAGTCTGGCGCAGGAAGGTAAAACCGCCGCTGTTCGGGTTGCGGTCGATAAGACCGCAGAAACCGTTGGCAATGCTGGCACTGTCCACGCAATTGTCGACTATGTCCTGCGCCGCCACGGCGTTGATCGCGTCTTCGATCTCGATGTTATAGTAATCGACGCTGACGACGAGGCCCGGAATGAAGGTCGGCGTAATTTGTGTTCCGACTGTCCAGGTGGTCGCGGTTTCTTCCTGCAAGTCGGGGTTGCCACTGATCGAGCCCGAGAAGCGCGCGGTGAGCGGATCGACATAGCTGTACGAGTTGCCGCCGAACGTGGGATCAAAGTCAATGGTCTGGAAGAACGCAGTGCAGTTGGCCTGCCGCAGCGCCGGGTCGTCTGCCTCAACGAGGTTGCCGACGTCGCACGGATCGTTTGGCCGGAAGAACGCGCCTTGCGCCGGGTTGAACAGCTCGTTGATGTTGGGCGCGCGCACTGCCACGGCATAGCTACCGCGGAACAGGATGTCCCTGGTTGGCGCATACAGGCCGCCGACGTTCCAGGTGAAAGTGCTGCCCACGGTGGAGTAGTTCGAATACCGCGCCGCCCCGCTCACTTCGAGCGTTTCGGCAAACGGTACACCGCTTAGGAACGGCAGGCGCACTTCGCCGAACACGTCATAGACGGTAAACTCACCCCCCGCGTTGCTGATGATCGACGCCGGGTCGAACACCAGCGAATTCTGCACCTCGCCGGTAACATCGCCGACTTGGTCGCCAGCATTACCGAAAGCGGTGGTCACCGGGATCACCCCGCGCACCAGCGGATCGAAGTTCGAACTGCTGACTTCCTCGCGGAATTCGAACCCGGTGGCGAAGCCGATCGGACCGCCGGGCAGTTCAAGGAACGCGCCGGTATCGCCGGTCAGGATGATGTCGAACACCAACTGTTCCAGCTCGAACCGGTTGACGGTGGTGGCGGTGATGAAGTTGATCGCATCCTGACTGATCGCGCCCACTCCGCCAAGCACGTTGGCAGGGCGGCATTGGCCATCGCCAGGGTTGAAGGTGAAGAAGCCTGGATCGCCCGCCGGGATCCCGAAAGGGGTGGTCGCGGGCGGGGTCGGGTCAATGTCCGAGCGGCAGATCGGGTTGCCGTTCGGCCCCGTCACCACGTCAATCGCTGCGAAAAACCGATCAGTTATAACGCGATTATTGTCGAAGCTGGTCTGTTGAAACGTACCGTAATTTCCGCTGACTTCGTAGGCAAAGTGATCGGTGATATCGCCGCGCAGGCCTGCGACAAAGCGATAGGTTTCAAACTCGTTGCGGTCACGGTTGGGGCCAAGATCAGCCGGATCGCGCGTGATGTAGAAGCCGTCTTGCGTCCCGTCACCGAAGAACAGCTCGCCCACGAACGGCTGGAGCTGCGGAGTAATAAAAGGGTTGTCTCCGCGGATAGTCAACAGATCATAGAAGGTGTTGGGCTGGCCCTGAAATTCGGCGCTGTTCGAGACGTACTTGCCTTCGAAGAAGAACTCCGCCTCGGACGAAATCTCATACGACAGGTTGACGTTGACCGAGTAGCGTTCGGTTTCCGGGATCAGCGAATTCTGGTTGAACCCGTTGGGAATCCCGTCCCCTCCAAAAGCGTTGAACAGGCCGGTGATCGTGCCATCCTGATAAACACCAACCGAACCATCGGGATTAATCACTGCGCACCCGCCAGCAAGGCCGAACGCGCCATTGTTGAAGGTGGAATTAAACCCGACCGAGCTTTCAAGGCAATCGGGAATGCCGTTGGCATTGATGTCCGGCCCGTCGGACAGGCCAATATCGCCCGGCGCGATCACCCCGCCTGCCGATGACAGTGAGAAGCGCGGATCGCGCGCGATAAAGCGGCGCGGGGCATTCGTGGCACGGTCGATAAGCGCCTGTTCGGCTGCGGTGAAGGAGGGTGGGGCACCAAATTCGTCTTCGTAGTCAGCGATGAAATCATTAAGTGCGTTACCTGTCGGGATCAGGAAACCGGTCGGGAACCCGCCTACCCCAACCGCGAAGAAGTTGCGGAAGTTGGGGGTGCCGGCACCGATATCGCCCGATTGGAACCGCAGCGCTGGGTTGTTCTGATCGTCAGCGATACGGTTGTCGCGGGAAAAGCCGCGGTCGCCGAACAGCAATTCGTCATTCCGCGCATATTCGCCCGAGATTGTGATATTGCCGCGCCCATCGGCGAAATTCGCGCCCCAGGTCAGATCGCCATTGATCCGGAAGGCATCCCCTTCCGAAGCGATGCCGGTCTGGATGTTGCCTTTCAGCCCTTCGAAATCCTCTTTCAGCACGAAGTTGACCACCCCGGTCACCGCGTCCGCACCGTAAATCGACGAAGCGCCGCCGGTTAGCACTTCCACGCGTTCGATCAGCGCCGACGGGATCGAGTTGATGTCGACGGCCTGTTCGCCCGCGACGCCCGAAACGTGCCGCCGACCGTTGACCAGCGTCAGCGTGCGGTTCGGCCCCAGTCCGCGCAGATTGAGGATGGCCTGACCGACACCGATGTTCTGGCCGGCGAATACGCTATCGATCGAGCCCTCAGACTAGATCGAGGTCGAGAGTGCGGGAACATCGCGCAGGGTATCGACCACATCTGCAGTGCCAGATCGCCGCAATTCTTCTGCCGTCACCGAAATGATCGGTGCCGGAGCGCCAATGTTGGGATCGCGACCAATCCGCGAACCCGTCACCACAATGACTTCCTTTTCCTCAACCTCAGGCGCAGTATCCTGTGCAGGAGCGGTCTGTGCATGCGCAACCGTGGCAAAAGTGCTGGCCGCAGCCAGCAGGAGAGCGTGACGAGAAAATCTGGATTGGTGCATGTGCGTTCCCTGACAATTGTAGTTTGTATGCGTGATGCGAACGAGCGCAAGGCGGCCCCCCGGCAGCGCTCATGGACATAAGTTTTGCTGCAATGCAATATCGTGTCAAGCGGGTTTCATCATAAAGTAACGCCGATGACACATTCCGTAAAATAATGTTGCAAATATGCCAGCATGGTTGGCGATGTTGGTTCGTGGTCCGCAAACTGGGCGGCGGCGTCACACCGGGTCACCCAACGGTCACAGCACCTCTTTTCGTCCGTTGGACCATAGCGCACTGACGATTGGTCGGCTCCGGGATTTCATGGATTGCCTTTGCGGCTGGCGCCATGATAGCGCTGATGTTTGAGGTCATTTCACGGCCTGCGGGGAACAAAGGGGAAAGACCGATGAAAACCACCACAAGGATTGTGATGATGAGCAGCGCCGCGCTGGCGCTGACCGCCTGCGCCGAGACGCAGGCTCCGGCAGCCGAGGAAACCTCTCAAGCCACCCTCGAAGGCGAAGACGGCGAAGACGGCGCGATGATGGCTGAAGACGCCACCCCAGCAGAGACCGGCGAAGAAGGGGAAGATGGCACCGGCGAACCGATGGCACCGACCGCGCCCGAAGAAGCAGCCGAGTAAACCTTTCCGCAGTGTCTGAAAATTCCGGTTTCGTCCGACACCGGCGAGAGCGGCATTTCTTCGTTGGCATGCGGACAGCAGTCCGCCGGAGGCGCCGTAGGGTCGTAAAGCGGGCGAGCTAATCCCCGCGATGGCTTGTGCCGCGAGCGCGCACGTGATTAAGGATGACAGGTGGATAGGGGCGAGGGACAAGGCGAAATGAGCGCAAAGCCCACCACGCACTGGAACCCGCACTTTGCCCTCGGCATCACCGGCCACCGCGTTGATAATGCTGCATTCACCGGCAATGTCGCGGCCGTCACAACCGCGTTGTCGCGGCTGTTTGACGATATTGATCAGCTCTGCGCTGAATTCGCCGGAAGGTCAGGGCGCGTCAGGATGCACAATTTGCTGGCCAATGGTGTGGACGAAATCGCCGCCAGCGCGGCGCTCGAACACGGTTGGTCGCTGGTTGCCCCGCTCCCGTTTGGACCGGACCTCAATTGCGCGATCAATTCAGGTGCGCGCACCGTTGAGGATTTCACCGCCGTATGCGAAGGGCGCGCGGCGAGCGATGAACAGGTCCAGGCGCGCGCGCAGGCGATCCGTGCGCTTGAAGAACATGCAAGCGTCTTTGCCATCGCCGATCGCGATGATGCCATTAGCGAATTGATGCTGGCAAAGCTGGCGGGCCCGGCGGATGATCGCGTGAATGCGCGGCTCGCGGCGCTGTATTCGATCAACACCGCGCTGGCCGGGCGAGTGATGCTGGAACGCAGCGACCTGCTTATCGCGGTCTGGGATGGCGAGACGACCGATCTTGCCGGAGGGACGGGCCACACCATCAAGACTGCGCTGGAGTTGGGAGCGCCGGTGTTGATCATGCACCCGTCCTGCCCCGAAGACTGGACGATCTGCACCTTGCCCGAGGAGCTCGCCCGGATCGGTCCCGCCGCGGATCAGGCACTGGCGCGCGCGCGGCTTGGTGCCTTGATAGAGGCTGCGCTGGCGTCGATGGAGGAGGATCGGCGCGTTATCGAGCGTGAGCGATGGCGGGCAAAGGCGGGCTTTGGCCTGGGTTTCTATCGCCGGATCGAGCGTTTGTTCGGCGGCCGTTCCACCGGTTCGGGCACCGTTACCGCAACCTATGAAGCACCAGATGCGATTGTGCAGGGCAGCGCCGCTGCCGCCCTGAGTGCAGCGCAAGTCGCAATCAGCAAGGCACGCGTTGGCGGATCGGGCGGATCGGACGAAACTCTCGCCGCCTTGCGTGAGCGGATTCTGCCGACATTTGCATGGGCCGATGGCGTATCGAGCCGCCTTGCCGATGCTTATCGTAGCGGCATGTCACTGAGTTTTCTGTTGTCTGCCCTCGCGATCATTGTGGGCACTGCGTATTTGCCGCTCGATCTGGCGAAATACAAATGGATCTTTGCCTCGCTTGAATTGCTGTTGCTGCTCGCAATCCTGCTTATCACCTATGCCGGCTACCGTCGCGCGTGGCACCGCCGCTGGTTGGAGACAAGGCGGCTGGCGGAATACCTGCGCTTTGCTCAAGGGCTGCTGCTGATCGGGGTGGCGCGGCCGATTGGCCGTTGGCCGCGCAGTGAGCGCGGGGAATGGCCCGAGCGCGTTGCCCGCGACGCGCTGCGCGATGCGGGGCTGCCGAATGTGATTATGGACAGACCCTATGTCCGCAGCATCCTGACCGATGTCATCCTGCTGCATGTCACGGGCCAGCGCCGCTATCACGAGGCCAAGGCCAGTCAGCTGCAAACCGCTCACCACTGGATGGATCGCTCGGCAGAGGTGTGTTTTATCGCCGCCATCATTTCAGTCGCTGTCTATCTGCTGCTGGAGATCGGGTCGCTCCTTGGCTTGGTGCCACAGGGTCTGCCCTATTCCGTGGCCAAGAGTTTCACGTTCCTCGGCGTCGCTTTTCCGACCTTGGGCGCGAACCTTGCGGGCCTGCGATATTTCGGGGATTTCGACCGGTTCGCCGCGATTTCGCGTGGCACTGCAATGCAGCTCAGCGATATCGAGACACGGATCGAGCTGCTGCTTTCGGGCGATCCGGAGCGCCTGACCTATGGCGCAGCGAGCGAGTTGGCACGGACCGTTGAACAGATTGTCGTCAGCGAGATCGAAAGCTGGCAGGCGGTATTCGGCTCCAAGCATCTGAGCCTTCCGGCCTGAACCGGCCAGCCGCGCGCACGCGGGCGATCCTCGATGTGCCTTCCTCCTGATACTTTAGGTGGTCTCGCGAGGAGAGGTGCGCTCTAAACAGAACCGCGCCCAAGGTGAAAATATCCCGACTGGCGATTTGCGATTATCTGTGATTGTTTATTGCAGGCGCACGACATTTGAGCCCTAAGCAGGACATTCCTGTTTCAACCCATGCAAAAGGAGCCCGGTGTGGCCGCTCCCCCTCCAGTTCAGCAAAACGAAGATATCCGGTTTCTGGGACGGCTGTTGGGCAATGTCATTCGCGACCACGGGGGTGAGCGCCTGTTTGAGCGAACCGAGCATATCCGCCAGGCCAGCATCAACCGGCATCGCGGCGGCGAGCTGATTGATCTGGAACTGGACGCGCTTTCCCTCGATGAGACTCTGGCCTTTGTACGGGGCTTCGGGCTGTTCTCGATGCTGGCCAATCTGGCCGAGGACCGCAATGGCATCATGGGCAGCGCCGGGACCGATCTGGCAAGCGCGATTGCCCGGTTGGAAGAGCACGGCGTGGACAAGAACGAGATTGTGCAATTGCTGGACGAAGCGCTGATCGTCCCTGTCCTCACCGCGCACCCGACCGAAGTGCGCCGCAAAAGCGTGATTGATCATCGCACCCGCATCGCCGACCTGATGAAACTGCGCGATACCGGGGCAGCGGCGACGGATCAGGGCGACGATATCGAAGAGGCCATCGCGCGCCAGATCGCGCTGCTGTGGCGCACCCGCACGTTGCGCCGAGACCGGTTGTATGTGACCGATGAAGTCGACAACGCTCTCGATATCATGCGCACCGTCTTCCTGCCGGTTCTGCCTGTCCTGTATCAGCAATGGGAAAAGGCGCTGGGCCGCCGTCCGGCGAGTTTTCTGCGGCTCGGCAGCTGGATCGGCGGCGACCGCGACGGCAACCCGTATGTCACCGATGCCTCGCTCGAATATGCGCTGGGGCACGGGGCCGAGGTTGTTCTTGGCCATTACCTCGATGCCCTGCACGCACTGGGTGCCGAACTGTCGATCTCCAGCGAATTGACCGCGATCGAGCCGGAGATACTCGCCCTGGCTGATGCCAGCGGAGATACCTCTCCCCACCGACAGGATGAACCTTATCGCCGCGCGCTCATCGGCATTTATGGCCGCGTTGCCGCGACCTATCGCGAACTGACGGGCAAGGATGCGGCCCGCCCGGCGCTGTCGGCCATGCCCGCCTATTCGCAGCCGAGCGAATTTCAGGACGATCTGCGCGTTGTTGCGCGTTCGCTGGAGGTGCTTGGCGGCGATCCGCTTTCTACCAGCGGTGCGCTGGGTCGCCTGATCCGTTCGGTGCGCACCTTCGGCTTTCACCTCGCCACGCTCGACCTGCGGCAGAACAGCGCGGTGCACGAACGCGTGGTCGCGGAATTACTCAAGACCGCCGGGGTCGATCCCGATTATCTAGCCCGCGACGAGGCTGAGCGGGTGGATATACTGCGCGCCGAATTGCGCGGTGGTCGCCCGCTTCGCGCTCCGTGGGACAGCTATTCGGACGAAACCGAAAGAGAACTGGCCATTGTCACGGCGGCGGCCAGCGCCCACGCGCGGTTCGGCCCGGATTGCATCACGCAATATGTCGTCTCCATGGCGGAGACAGTTTCCGATCTGCTCGAAGTGTTCGTGCTGCTGCGCGAGGTTGGCCTCTACCGACCCGGCGACAGCCCACAATGCCCGATCATGCCCGTGCCCCTGTTCGAGACGATCGGCGACCTTGAAAACGCGCCCGATGTGATGCGCGCCTTTTTCGCCCTGCCTGAAATCGCCGCCTTGTCGACCAGCCGCGGCCATCAGGAAGTGATGATCGGTTATTCCGATTCCAACAAGGACGGCGGGTATCTGACCTCCAGCTGGATGCTGGCGCGCGCCAGCGATGCTTTAGCCCCGGTGTTTGCGCAAGCGGGCGTGACGATGCAGCTGTTCCACGGGCGCGGCGGTTCGGTGGGGCGGGGCGGTGGTTCCGCCTTTGACGCAATCCGCGGGCAACCGCGCGGCACGGTGAATGGGCGCATCCGCATCACCGAACAGGGCGAGGTTATCGCGGCCAAGTTTGGCAGCATCGAAACCGCAGCCATCAACCTCGAAGCGATGGCAAGCGCAACGCTGCTCGCCACGCTTGAGCCGGAGCGGATCGATAGCGCCGATCACAGGCGCTTTACTGCCGCGATGGACGAGATCTCCGCGATCGCTTTCAAGGCGTATCGCGAACTTGTTTATGCCACGCCCGGTTTTGTCGAGGCGTTCCGACAGATGACCCCGATTGCCGAGATTGCGACGTTGAAGATCGGATCGCGCCCGGCCAGCCGCAAGGCAACCGACCAGATTGAGGATCTGCGCGCCATTCCTTGGGTGTTTTCTTGGAGCCAGGCGCGCGTGATGCTGCCCGGCTGGTACGGCGTGGGCCACGCATTCACAGCTTTCGAGGACAAGGGGCTGCTGCGCGCAATGGCACAGCAATGGCCGTTTTTCCGCAATGTGCTGGGCAATCTGGAGATGGTTCTCGCCAAATCCGACATGGCGATTGCGCGCGAATATTCCGGGCTGATCAGGGATACCGCGCTCGCCACAAGAGTATTCGACGAAATCGAGAGCGGCTGGCAGATGACGCAATCCGCGTTGCTGGATGCGACGCAGCAATCGTTTCTGTTGGAAAAATCGCCTACGCTCGATGCCTCGATCCGGCTGCGTCTGCCCTATATCGAGCCGCTCAACCTGTTGCAGCTGGAACTGCTGCGTCGCCACCGCAGCGGAGAAAGCGACGAACGCATCGCCGAGGGAATTCAGTTGTCGATAAACGCCATCGCCACTGCGCTCCGCAACAGCGGGTAAATTGCGCAGCGGCCGCTCACACAGCTCCACTTCAGGCCACGAGGTTCTGCCACTCAGCCAGCGGATTTGCTCTGCCAGGGCCCATCGCAATCTAGGTTCGCCGCATCGAATCAGTGTCCTAACCTCTTTGATACCCTGCGATCAGGCCCGCCCTTCGACAGCTATAAGCGGGTCTCCCGCACTACCATCAGTCAACAGATAGACACCGACACCGGTAAATCCGGCGCGCTCCAGATAGAGCTTCACCAAGGCGGCATGGCCATTGGCATCCAGCGCTCGCCAAATTGCCACCGCCTTGGTCGGAAAGCAGCGGTTGGAAAAGCTGACGGTGAACGAGGCACCCGGCGTTAGCACGCGGCGCACTTGGCTGAAAACCGCAAGCGGTTGTTGCAGATACTGCACACCAACGCAGCACATGGCCGCATCGAAGGCATGATCGCTGAGCGGCAATACGGGATCGTGATTGAGGTCCTGCACGAACCACCGCGTCAGGCGTGGATTGGCCGCCAGTTCGGTGCCGTTCATGCCGTGGCCGACAACGTCGGCATATTGGCGATCGCCGGGCAGATGGCTGACCCAGCTTGACATCAGATCAAGCAGCGGGCCGCCCTCGGGCAGCGTCCTTCGATAAAAGCTCTCTAGTGCAGTTGTCGCAGCTTCATCAATATGCGTAACCAGCCGCGGTGGGGCGTAGAAGGCGAGGTCATCGCCTGTATCCTGCTTGGCAAAGGCTTGGGCCGGAAAGTCCGGAAACGGCGTATCGCTCATGCGAACATGGCTTCGAATGTTGCCTCGCTCACCACGTCGCCATCGCGGCTGTGGAGGTAACGCCACATCGGCCGCCACATTGCAGCGCTGCGACGCACCGGCGCAAGGAAGCGTGGCAGTGTTGCCTCCACAATTGCATCGGCTTCGGCATCCGGCGCCTGGCCGCTGGCGCGATACCAAAGCTGGCGCGCGGCCTTCGTGTCTGCACACAGGTTCGGGGTGACAGCATTTAGCGTCGCAACCAATGTGGCTATCGATTTGCGCACATCATCCGGCGCATTGGCTGCGCCAATCAGTTCCAGCGCCGAAAAATTCGGGATGCCAGCCTCGGCCGTAGTGATGAGCTGCGTATCGAGCCCGCGCACTTGCGCCGATACGCCTTCAACATTGGCAAAAGCCAGCCAGGCTCCGTCATAGCCACCAGCAAGGTTATCGACATGGTCGAAGCCCGCCGCCTCAATTGACACCTGATCGCCGCTCAACGTTGCTCCTTGACCGGCCAGCCAACCCCGCAGAATATCGACACACAGGCCGTCTGTCGTCGGGTTGGACACGGGTGAAGCGATGCGGACCGGCAGGCCGCCCAGCAGCTGTTGCAATGCCGCGCGCTGCATCAACACGCCGCCATCTGTTGCAAAGAAGCAGCCGTGTGAGGTCAGCTGTAGTGCTCGCCGCTCCACAAGGTGCAGCGGTTCGTTGACCACCAGATCAACGGCGCCATCAGCCAGCGCCTCAAATCCATCATAATGATTGTCGGGCACCACCAGATCGATGTCCCACCCATCGGCCCGCAGCCGTTCGCGGGCAGCAAGCAAGGGCAGATGATCGGGGTTCAGGAACCATTCGAGAGCGATGCGAAGGCGTGTCACGGCTAAGCGGTTCGCAGGCATATGGCGCTTAGTCAATGCCGCCACGGCTCAGGCGCTGAGGTGATCCGGCCTGCTCCAGGTTCCGGTCAGAAAGGTGGCCACCTAGCGCAGCAGGTCAGCGAGAAGGTCAGTGAGCGCGCGCCAGTTTCCTGGTGCGCTGGGATGCCACATGCCGCTGTTTGCATACACACGCAAAGCTATCCCAAACAAAACGCGCGACATGGACCCTGCTCATTGTTTCAAATTTGCGGCATATTTCTCAAAAAAGCGAATTATTGCGCTAAAATAAAATAAAAATTCCGTGCCAACGTGGTTGTTTTGAGAAAAAAGAGTTCCAAATCTGAAGCGAGGGTTAGGCAAACAAAAATGTCTGCCCTCGTTTTCAAGCATCACCTTGGAAATCAAATTTCTTTTGAGGTTGAGAGTGTCGGCAGCTTGTCGAACGGATCGCCTTTTTTTTGATTGGAATAATCAATGTCGAATACACTCCATGACATCGTCGATACCGCAGTAGCTGCCGGGACATTCAATACATTGGTCGCTGCAGTCACCGCTGCCGATCTTGGCGCGACACTCAAGAGCGAAGGTCCGTTTACTGTGTTTGCGCCAAATGACGCGGCATTTGCCAAACTGCCGGCCGGTACGGTGGACGATCTCGTCAAGCCGGAAAACAAGGATAAGCTGACCGCGATCCTGACTTACCATGTGATGGCTGGCAAAGTGATGGCCGCCGATATCGCAGGCAAGAAGCTGGAGCCAGCCACCGTCAATGGTGAAGCGCTTCACGTTGATGCGACGTCGGGCGTGAAGGTCAACGACGCCGCTGTTGTCACTGCCGACATCGAATGCACCAACGGCGTCATTCACGTGATCGACTCAGTGCTCATGCCCAAGGGCTGATCGTTTCGAGAATACCATAGATGCCCGGTGCTTGCGCCGGGCATTTTTGTTTGTGACTTCCCGATTTTGAACGGCCTTCGGTCGATTTTGCGACCCATCAACCGTGCGCTGCTGTCAACAGCGCTCTTCCTCATCCCTGCCAGCTGCACGCGTTGTTGCGTGCTTTCAAACAAGCACGATCGGCGCGCGAATGCGGAGCGGAGCCCGCGCACACCGCAGCGTTACGAGGGGGACCTGTTAACAGAGATTGGTGCTGGGGGTGGTTGGCGGGCCTGTCAGTCTAATCGCAACTCGTCTCCGATTGGCGGAGATATCCCTTACCCGCAGGCGGCTCAGGCGATGAGGTTCTGCCGCCCAGCAAGTGCGGCTGAGCGGCGGGGGTCCTGCCAAAGCAAATGCCCCCCGATTTTCAGATTGGTTGAACGCCGACCCTCTGATCAAGCGATGGCGCTTTGTTTTTTATTTGGCATTCCTTGGACCCGCAAAGAGTTATATTCTGATAAGCTTAGCATCGATCAAAGCCACGGCTTTTAACCAAAGTGCGGTTAGTCTGACATTACCCCGTCCTGCCCTCAAATCATTGCCAGCCATCGAGTTTGCTCTGAAAGAGCCCCTCCTAGCCAAACACTCGCCGACCGAAGGTAACCCGGTCTGCCATGGCCATGGTGGTCAATTGCGCGTTGACACGCATGCAGCTCGGCATAACGCTGGCATCAGTCACCAGCACATTGGCGGTGCCGTGGACCCTCTGGTCCAGATCGACCACACCCTTGTCCGAGTCCGCGTTGATCGCGTTGCCGCCATGCGGATGGCTTGACGATAACACGACATCGTCCGGCTCTTTGATGTGGTCTCGATAGAAATTGTCGATATCGGCATCGCTCATCCCGGCACTCAATGTTTCGCCATGCAGCAGCGCCGGATAAACTTCCAATGCACCGCCCGCAAAATGCACCTTGGTCATCAGAGACAACGCCCGGCGCAGCACCGCAAGATCGGTTTCCTGAAGTTTAAAACTCAGCTTGCCGCCCTTGATCTCACCCCGCCGGTCAGCGGGAAACAACGCTCCTGCTGACGCCAGCCGGTTATAGTTGAGCATTCGCCGGAAATGTTCGTCAAACCAGCCCGGCACCAGCGAGGCCATGCTCATCGGTGGCTGGAAATGGCTTTCGATCAGGAAATCGCCGCGATCAATGAAGGTCGCCATCTGATCCTCGTCCCAAGCTAGGACCGGATCGGGCATCAGCGCAGGGACGGGGCAGGCAATGTTAAGTGATATGCCCTTGCCGGTTCCTTCGATTCCGCTGGCCGAAAGGATGTTGCTGGATGCAATGGTGCCTGCGGCAACCACTACGCCCTTAGTCACGCGGATCGTCTTGGCGCGGTAATCAGGCAACACCACCTGCACCGATGTCGCTACGCGCCGGCCATCGGCAGCGGGCGCGCCCCAGCCGATATGCGAAACTTCCGCCTCGGCCAGAATCCGCGCCTTGCGCGGCGCTCCCAGCGTAGCGTGATGCAGAAAGCTCTCCGGCATCGCGCGCTTGCGGCCATAGGGGCAGCCGGTGTTGCAGTAACCGCAGGATATGCAGCGGTTGTCTTCGGTTTTTTCGCCCCAGTTCTTGCGGAACCAACCGGCAATCGCGCGATGGTCCATTGGGTCGCTTGAGTTGGCGCGATAGGCATCCCAGCCGCCGAGCAATCGCGTACCGTTGTTGCGTCCCAGCCGCCGGTCGATTTCATGCACGCCCAGCCGCGTCTCGACCCGGCAATAGGACGCCTCGAGCGCATCTGCCGCGATGTCCGCACCCAGCGCCCGCCAGGTTGCCAGCACATTATTGGCGTCGGGGTGGGTTTCACCCTCGCGTTCAAGCCGCAGGCAGATACCGTTGTTGATCACAGTCGATCCGCCGACGGTCCGTCCCTGAAACACGATGATGTCGCGGTCGCGCGTGGTCTGGATCGCGCCGTCCTTGTACAGGCTGGACGACATATGCGCCTCATGCGGGCTGATCAGGCTGCTCGGCAGATAGGGGCCAGCCTCGACCACCATCACATCATAGCCCTGATCGGCCAGGTTCGACGCAGCCACCGCGCCGCCCGCGCCGGAACCGATGACAATCACCTCGACGCTATCAGGGATTGCATCTTCGCCGATGAACACCGTGCCGGGCAGATCATTGGCGGTGTAATCCTCGATAAGCGGATCATCCGGCGTGCCCGCGCGGGTGCGGTGGCGGGGCAGAACAAAGCCGATCGAGTTCAACACCGGGTTGGCGCGGTTGGCGTCTTCCTTGGTGGCACTGCTGGCATCGGCCTCGTCCGCATCGACCCAGTGGCCATAATATCCGACATAGACGATGCCGCGAATGCGGGCCATGTCCTGGAAGATATCGATCCGGCTGTTCTTGAGCCGCCTCTCAATCCGCCAGATGCGAAAGCTGCGCGGAGCAAAATGCCACACTGGCCCACCCAGAACGACCCAGGTTGCCAGAACGGAAAGCCCGGTATCCCTGGGGGTGTTCCCCTTGATATTGGCAAACATGAGCTGGAGGTTATCAACCACCTGACGGGGGCTGATCGCCATATCGCGGGGCTCAACAAACATAGTCTCCGCCAGCCTGCGCCAGATCGCGGCGATGAATGGGTTGAATGGCCTTGTTTGCATGATGCGACATCCCCGCTGATCGCTTCTGCTAACCTTAGAGAGAATAGGTTGATTGTAAGGTTGCGTCGTTCGTAGTGTGTCAATCCTCCGCGCGGTTTAAAAATGCCGGGCGAGCGGCAAGTGATCGCAGCGCTCCAGGCCAAGATAGCGGACCGAACGGTGCTGTCAGTCTAATCGCAACCAGTCTCCAATTGGCAATGCTATCCCCTGCCCAAGGTCGGCTCAGGCCATAAGGTTCTGCTACTCAGCCAGTGCAGCTGAACGGGCAGTCTTGTAGGTCTGGCGGTCGGTGAGGTGGTGGTCGAGGTTGAAGTGGTCGTGGAGGTTAGCGTGGACCGAAGCGAACTTTTGTAGGCTCTTCATCTGCCGGAACCGGAGCATCGCCCGCTCGCGTCTTCGAAATGGCAGGTGGCTGTTCTCCACTCGGTTGTTGGCCCAGCGTCCCACCTCCTGCTTCTTGGTGTTGCCAATGACGGTCATCGCCGCCTTGTATGAGCTCAGGCCATCGGTGGTGATTGTCGCTGGTGATCCGTGGCGCTTTGGTGCCTTCTTCATGAAGGTGAGCGCTGCCTGCTTGTCGCGCGTCTTGGTAACGTAGCTCTCGAGCACCTCGCCCTCCTGGTCGAGCGCGCCAGAGGTAATACATCTCGCCATTGATCTTCACGTACACCTCATCAAGGTGCCACCTCCATCGGCGGAAGCCCTTCATCCTGCTCACCCGCTGGCGCCGGATGTCGGCAGCAAATAGTGGGCCGAACCGGTTCCACCAGTGCCGCATCGTCTCGTGGCCGATGTCGATCCCGCGCTCGGCCAGCAGGTCTTCCACATTCCGCAGGCTCAACGGGAAGCGGACGTACATCATCACCACCAAACGGATGATCTCGGGCGACGAGTTGAAGTAGCGGAACGGGCTTGGCGGCAGACCTCGAGATTTGCGCGGCATCAGCACTGGCCAGCAGGGCTCTGCGCGAGGTGCCACGTTGCTCTTACAAAGCCGTTGGCGTTCATTAGGCGAGCTGGCGCCTCAAAAGGCCTTTGAGATAGATGGATGACTGAAAGATGGCCAGAATCCCGAGCGGAGCCGAGTTTGCAATCGAACAATTTTCGGGGAGCTGTTATGGGAACAGTGCTATTTCAACAAAAAATCTCGATTTAACCAGCACTTATTGGCGGAGACGGAGGGATTCGAACCCTCGGTACCCGGTTCGGGTACGGTTCCTTAGCAGGGAACTGGTTTCAGCCACTCACCCACGTCTCCGCAACGCAACAATGGTCGCGAGCCGCGCGCTATAGTCGGGCAGCGCGGGTGCGGCAAGCGCGATGGGCCAAATATTTGCGCTAACCCCATGCGCGGCAAGATACCGGCTCACGCGGCGGACGCTGCAGACGGGTTCCCGCCGTTCCGAAGCGCAATTCGCACAGCGTTCAGGTGCGGCCATCTATGCGACTCACCTCATCGTGTTTTCGATTCGGCTCGCCGCCTGACCCTTGTCGAAAACCGGCTGTGCGACTCTGCTCACGCAGCGCGAGTTCCGTTTGCATTGAAAGGCCGCAAAATGACCAACACCAGCCGGATCGCCCGGTTTGCCGATCTTGACCGGACCTCCATCGTACGCTCTGCCAACAGCGCTTTTCATCTGATCTTCGCTGCGCTTCTTGCTCTCGCGCTCGCAGCGATTGCCGCATCGCCGGCAGGTGCGCAGGGGGTGGAAACCTTCGATCCGGATGAGGCTTACCCGCAGACGTCCGCGCCAGACGGTGCGATCGATGCCGACCTGGCCGATCCCCGGCTGGCAAGCCCGCAGCGTGGGGAGCCTCAACGTGTGCCAGCTCCCGCGCCGATTGAACGGGGCACGGGGTCCGATCTGGCAACCGATGCCGACCCCGGTTTCACCGATGATTTCTCCGTCTATTCCGCTCCGTCCGCTGAGGGGGCCAACGGTTCGATCGGCTGGACCGATCCCGACAACGGCGCCAGCGTCGCCGCACCATCCGGTGGGACCGGCGCCACAGTAGCCGCCGTCGATGGCGACACCTACGCTGAGGATGACCTGATCGGTGCAGCCGAAGGCGTGTTCGGCAAGGGTGCCGAGGGCCTTGCCCGCATGATCGAGGACCTGCTCGAAAAGCAGGGCAAGCCCAACGCATACATCGTCGGGCGTGAAGCGGGCGGTGCATTCGTCGTCGGTGCGCGCTATGGTTCTGGCACGCTGCATCACAAGGTCGAAGGCAAGCGCAAGGTTTACTGGACCGGGCCTTCGGTTGGGTTCGATGCCGGGGCGAACGCAGCCAACACGTTTGTGCTCGTTTACAATCTGTATGACAGCGAAGAGCTGTTCAAGCGGTACCCGGCGGGTGAGGGGCAGGCCTATTTTATCGGCGGCCTCAATGCCAGTTACATGCGGCGCGGCGATGTGGTGCTGATCCCGATCCGGCTCGGCGCGGGCGTGCGGCTGGGGATCAATGCAGGCTATATGAAGTTCTCCAAAGAGCAGCGTTGGCTGCCGTTCTGATCGCGGTTACCCACAAACAGCGCATTTGCCGGTTGCAGCGGGGGCGCGGGCGCGGCATTCGCTGATCCCATGCTGAACCGACTCGAACCCCAATCGCCCGATGCCCTGCTTGCGCTGATTAAGCTGTACGCTGCCGATGAGCGCGCGGAAAAAATCGACCTTGGCGTCGGCGTTTATCGCACAGGGCAAGGCGCAACCCCGGTTTTCGCTGCGATCAAGCAGGCGGAGCAGGCGCTGGTCGATACGCAGGATTCCAAAAGCTATCTCGGTCCCGAAGGGGACATGGGATTTGTGAACGCCCTGATGCCGTATATCTTCGGCGAGGATGCGACGATGGGCGGGCGCATTTCCGGGATGCAGACCCCCGGCGGTACAGGCGCGGTCCGTCTGGCGCTGGCGCTGGCGCAGAGGGCCGGGCTCAAGCGACTGCACATGGGCGTGCCGAGCTGGCCCAACCATGCGCAGATCATCGCGGACCTTGGGCTGGAGCTGGCGCCCTTTGACCATTCCAATCCCGATGGCACCGCAAATCTCGATGCGGTTCTCGGTGCCATTCGCGGGGCCGCCCCTGGCGAAGCGGTGCTGCTGCATGGCTGCTGCCACAACCCCACCGGCATCGATTACAGCGACGAAGACTGGGCCGCGATCGGCGATGCAATTGCTGAGACCGGCATTTTCCCGATTATCGACACCGCATATCAGGGCCTCGGGCACGGGCTGGAGGAGGACGCCGCCGGTATGCGCAGCGTGCTGGCCAAGGTTCCCGAAGCTTTCATCGCATACAGTTGCGACAAGAATTTCGGCATGTACCGCGACCGCGTTGGCGCGTTTTACATCCTCGCCGAAGAGGCGGGGGCGCTGGACACCGCGTTCTCCAATGCCAACGCTCTGGCCCGTGCCTGCTGGTCGATGCCGCCTGATCACGGCGCCGCGGCAGTGCGACTGATCCTGCGCGATGGCGCCATGACGCGGGTCTGGACAGACGAGCTGGACCAGATGCGCGCCCGGATGCGGCAGGTGCGCGATCGGCTGGCGGCGGCTAGAACTGTCGGAAGCGTCGACCTGACGCCGCTGGGCACCCAGAACGGCCTGTTCTCCATGCTCTCGATCAGCAAGGAGCAGGTGGCCACCATGCGCGAAGATCACGCGATCTACATGGCCGGATCGGGTCGCATCAATATCGCCGGGCTGACGATGGACAATATCGACAGGTTCATCGACGCGCTGGCGCAGGTCACGGGGTGAAGAGCATCGAGGCCAGGGATGGATCGCCAGCCCACCCTTGAAGGCGAAATCGTCGCCTTGCGCCCCTTGCACGAGGATGATTGGGACGCGTTGTACGCCATCGCCAGCGATCCGGCAGTGTGGGAACAGCACCCCATGCACGACCGCTGGCGTGAGGACGTGTTTCGTGCCTTTTTCGATGATGCAATGGCCAAAGGCGGGGCGCTGGCGGTGATTGATCGGGCGTCAGGCGCAGTGATTGGTTCGACGCGGTTTCAGGCATACGACCCGGAGGATGGCGGATCAGTCGAGATCGGGTGGACGTTTCTGGCTCCGCGATACTGGGGAAAGGGGGTCAACCGCGAAATGAAGCGGCTGATGCTGGCCCATGCATTTCAGAGCGTCGCGCGCGTCGATTTCCGGGTCGGAGAGACCAATTACCGCTCGCGCATCGCGCTGGAAAACATCGGCGCGCAGCGTACCGACCGCACCGAACTGGACCGGTATCAGGGCAAGCGGGTGCTGCATCTTGTCTATGCGATCACGGCGGATGACTTTGCGACCGGGCCGCTGATGGTTGGCCGATAAATGGGTGGGGGCAAAGTTGACACAATTGACACTGTGTCAGGCGGCATTTTTGGCGAGTAAAACCCTGAATCGTATGAGTAAAATGACTATGCGGCGAAGTTGACACTTTGCCAAAATTTTTTCGCGCGCCCGGCGGCGGCGCAAAGACGCGAACAGCTGCCAACGATGGGAAAGAGCGCACCTGCACCATAGCCCGTCGGATCGGTGTAGGAAATGGCGGGGAGGGCACCCACCGGCCAGCGCCCGGCCACTGTTTATCTGAACTCGTTCCGGGCCAACTTCGCCCTTGCCGCCTCACACCGTCACGTCCGCAATCCGTCTCACAATCGTGCAGGCGCTGCCACCGCGCGCACATCGCGGTTTTCGGCGGCGACGGGCCTCGGCCAAGCCCCTGGATTGCTCCGTCCAAGGGCATGGCGCGGTTGTGCCGATGGATGATTGGATGGCGAATGGAAACCAAGCGGAACGCCGCTGTTTGGACCCGCTGTTTCATCATTGCGCATACGATCTTTACGTCTCAAAACCACGGCGCTGAATTCAGAGAGTTAACTTGATTCTTGCCGCCAAGGACGCTTCGACCCTGACGGATGGAGCGGTTTGGTTTCGTTCATATTTCCGATTGTAGGGCCAGTTTATGAATACCGACAAAATCTCCAATTACCGGCTCAAATCCGGAACCGACCGGACGGACGATGTTCTTCATCTGGCCGAACGCAACGCCTTGCAATCTGCCGGACCCGCGTTTCACGCGCTGGCTGACACCATGCCGCAACTGGTCTGGTCGACCCTGCCCGACGGTTCGCACGATTTTTACAACGCGCGGTGGTACGAATTTACGGGCGTCCCGCCCGGCTCAACCGACGGCGAAGGTTGGGCAGAAATGTTCCACGAAGAAGATCAGCCGAATGCGTGGGAGCACTGGCGACACAGCCTGGCCACTGGCGAGCCGTACCAGGTGGAATTCAGGTTGCGCCACATTTCGGGCGAATATCGCTGGATGATTGGACGGGCGCTGCCCGTTCTTGACCAGGATGGGAAAATCCTGCGCTGGATCGGCACCTGCACCGATGTCGAGGACCAGAAGCAGAGCGCTTTGCAAAACGAGATCCTGAGCCAGGAATTGAGCCACAGGATCAAGAATATCTTCGCAATTGTCACCGGACTGATCAGCCTGACTGCAAGAGCGAACGAAGCGTTTGCCGGTCCTGCAAGGGACCTGCTCGGTCGGATTTCAGCGTTGGGCAAGGCCCATGAATTCGTGCGACCGCATAGCGAAGAGTCACGGCCGGACACAACAGATGTAACCCTCACATCCCTTTTGGAGACGATTCTTGAATCTTATCCCGCCTACACCGACGGCAGGATCAGCATTGGTGGCCCGGAAATATTGGTGACCAGCGGGGCAGCAACGCCGGTTGCCATGGTTTTTCACGAGCTCGCCACCAATGCGATGAAGTACGGGGCGTTGCTGGACGATGCCGGGAGCATCGAGCTTGAAGTCATCGAAAACGGAAAGAACCTCGTTTTGCGATGGACAGAACATGGCCCGACAACACCGGACGGCAGCGAAATGAAGCCGGGGTTCGGTACGCGGGTGATCGATCTTTCGATCAAGCAGCAGCTCGGCGGAACATACGAGCGACGCTGGAATCCGGACGGTATGGAACTGATAATGGAAGTTAAGCGAAAGAGGATTTCGGGTATCTAGTTGCCAAGAATGCGCAACCGTGCCGGCGGTTCCGGGTGTTCGCCCCGTCGCAGCGCGATGACGTAATCCAGCACTTGTTTCAGGCTTGTCACGTCGATGGGCTTTTCCAGTGCCCCGATCGCATGGCCCGCGTCACCGCCGATCTGTGCAGGGTTAGCAGTAACAAAAACAATCTCGATACCGAACTCGGTTGAAAGCTTTGTGGCGATGATCGGCCCCGTCGCACCATCTGCGAGATTGACATCGACAAGGGCAATATCGACCCTGTCCGAGGCCTTCTCCATCGCCGATTCCATATCATCAGCGATCCCGGCTGACTGATGTCCGAGGTCGCGAATAACCTCCTCCATCTCTGCGGCGATGAAAATTTCGTCTTCGATAATCAGAATGGTGCTCGGCATGGTCTCTTACGCGTTTTTGCATTCGGGGGCCTCTCCAGAATGAGGAACGCGCAAGACGGTTCCAAGCTTGTGGGCAATCGCCCACGAATTAACCCGCCGCCAGTCCCTGCATCCGCTTGAGATACCGCGCCAGCACGTCGATCTCCAGATTGACCTCGTCGCCTTCCTTGAGGGCGCCCAGCGTCGTCACCGCGCCGGTATGGGGGATGATATTGAGCGCAAAGTCGCAATGGCCGTCGATCTGGTCGCGCACATCGTTCACAGTTAGCGATACGCCATCGACCGTGATCGAGCCTTTTTCGGCAATGAAGGGCGCCATTTCGCGGGTGGCGCGTACGGCGACGAACCAGCTGTCGCCGCGCGCCTGCGCCTTCATCACCTGTCCCACGCTGTCGACGTGGCCGGTCACGATGTGCCCGCCCAACTCGTCGCCCATGCGCAGTGACGGCTCGATATTGAGCTGTGCTCCTTCGTCCCACATGCCCCGGCGCGTGCGAGAGACGCTTTCGGCGGAGACATCCACATCGAACCATGCGTCCCCTTTGCTGCCGCCGCGATCCACCACCGTGAGGCACACGCCCGAACATGCGATGGAGGCACCGATGTCGATCCGTGCCGGGTCCAGCGGAGCGGCGATGCGCGCGCGCAGGTCGCCGCGCTGCTGCGCCTGAGTGATGGTGCCGATGGCGGTGACGATGCCGGTGAACATGGGGGATCGGGTTCCTTGGTCGGGAAAGTTAGTCGCGGATGCGCCAATAGGCGGTGAAGTTGTCGCTGCCAAGCTGGCGGTGCTCGATCTCGCGCCAGCGACCATGAGCGGCGGCAAGATCGGTAAGGCCGATTGCGGCGACACTGCGCAGCCCATCGCCGATGACGATCGGCGCGCGGTAGAGGTGCAATTCGTCCACCAGATCTTCGCCAAGGAAGCTGGCGGCGGTGGCCGCGCCGCCCTCGATGTAAAGGTACAGCACGCCAGATAATTCCGCGATCTGCGC
This sequence comes from Sphingomonadales bacterium, assembly GCA_038246695.1. Classification (GTDB taxonomy): domain Bacteria; phylum Pseudomonadota; class Alphaproteobacteria; order Sphingomonadales; family Sphingomonadaceae; genus Erythrobacter. The sequence goes on along the minus strand of JBBRVR010000040.1, from coordinate 363 downwards.
TGGAGTGTTGATCGCCCGCGCACCATCAGGCTTGATCTGGCGCGTCAGCACCACCCGGTCCGGGCTGCGGGTGGCAAGGCCGGGCAGGCGTACGTCAAGCCGCGGGTGATCGGTGCGCCATGTGCCGCCGCCCACCACAATTGCGTCGTTTTGCGCGCGCATCGCGTGGCAATGCGCTCGCGCCGTCTCGCCCGTGATCCACTGGCTGGTGCCATCGGCCAGCGCGATGCACCCGTCGAGCGATTGCGCCAGTTTGAGCGTCACATGGGGCCGACCCTCGCGCTTGGTCGATAGGTATCCGGCAAGGCTGCGCGCGGATGCTGCATCCTCCAGCACGGTGACGGCGATGCCCGCCTGCTCCAG
>JBBRVR010000039.1:0-25134 GCA_038246695.1 Sphingomonadales bacterium | reverse complement strand
AGATCACCAACATCGTCGCGCTGCTGCTGCTTGCGGCATTGGCGCAATGATAGTGCGATAACGCTGCCGCGCGTCAGCAGAAGGCCACAATCCGGTAAAGCCCCGTCAGACCGCGCGTCTGCCGGGGCTTTCCTTTTCGCATGGCTAGGACATAGGCAGGTCACACACGACGTTGGCGCTGTTCCGCTGGCCGTATTCCAAACGCGCGCGCAGCCTCGCTTACCGGGCGCTGCGCCGCCAGCGTTTGGCCGGCTGAAACTGATCGGCTTGACTTGCGCCCCCGCGCGCTCGCATGGGCTTGCACCATGAACGACGAACCCACCCCGCACCCCACGCCCGAACACCTCGTCGAGGAGTTGGTGCGGCTGCTGACCGTGGAGAAGCGGGCGTCCGATATCTATCGCGGAACCCCGCAGCAAGGCGGCATGGGCCGCGTGTTCGGCGGGCAGGTGCTGGCGCAGGCCCTGCAGGCGGCGCAGGCAAGCGTCCCCAGCGCCAAGACCGCGCATTCGCTGCATGCCTATTTCCTGCGCGGCGGGGTTGAGGGGCCACCGATCGAATACCGGATCGAGCGGGATTTCGAAGGCCGCAGCTTTGCGAACCGCCGGGTGGTCGCCGCGCAGGAGGGCGAGGATGGAACCTCTGTGCCGATCCTGAACCTCACCGCCAGTTTTCAGGTGCCCGAAAGCGGGCTTGAACACCTCGATGCGCCGATGCCCGATGTCGCGCCGCCCGAGGATTTGCGCCCCGACATGGAGGCGCGCCAGGCAATGGTCGAGCAAATCGACGACAAGCTGACCGAGGCGCAGCGCGCGCTGATGCTGCGGCCGCGCCCGATCGAGATGCGCACGGTTGACCGGCTGCACTGGATGAATTCAGAGCCGAGAGCGCCGCACGCTCACAGCTGGTTTCGCACCTGCGCGCCCATCACTGGCGCGGCGGACACGCCCGATCTGCACCGCGCCATCATCACCTATGCCAGCGATTATACGCTGCTGGGCACCAGCGCCCTGCCCCACGGCCTCAGTTGGATGCGCGGCGAGCTGGTGGGCGCCAGCCTTGACCATACGCTGTGGTTCCATGCACCAGCGCGCGCGGACGAATGGCTGCTATATGTTACTGACAGCCCGTGGAGCGGCGGCGGACGCGGCTTTAACCGGGGCCGCATCTTCACGCGCGATGGGCGTCTTGTCGCCAGCGTTGCACAGGAAGGCATGATGCGGCGGCGCAAGCGAACGTGATCTGCACTCGGCTCATCGCTGCTGCGGCAGGGTTCATACAGATGGCACAATGTTATCATCCGAAAATTCAGGCGATCAGAAACGGGCTCTTTGATCGCCGGTTTCGATAACGGTCGCAAACGAACAGGGATGACGAAGGAAGGACACATTCTCCATCGCTAGCGTTCTGAATCCCTGTAGGATATTCGTTATTTGCCCAGCCGTTGCAGCTGTGCAGGACGTGGTGCGAAGATCCCGTTTCAAGCATTCCGGAATGGAAGACGCTACGGTTTGCACGTCATTCACAGATGAAACTTAAATCTCGCATTGGGACAGATTGTGCAAAACCGGGATTGACAGTTTCGGTCCTGTGAATGAAACTTCGGCTTGGGATTAAACTAAGTCACCCGCTGCATCTGACGAATCACTTGGTGGCGCGGTTGGAGGTTACAAGGCTAACAAAGCCGACCAGAATCTAGAGCGATCCCAGACGGTGGTGTGTTTATGGATTTATCGAAGCGATAGGAGCGTGTGGCTTCTGGCTTCGTTTTTTCGAATGCATCCTGGTAATAATCTGGGAGAATGAGATGTCGCAGCAGATCGGGACCATGAGCGCAGATCCAGTCAATTGGATTGGAAGCATCACCTATCGCAGCAGAGCGTATAACAAGCCGTCGGCATCCGAAATCCACGAACTTGCCTCGAAAGCCAGAGCAAGAAATCATCGGGCCAGCCTCACCGGCATGCTGCTTTATGAAGATGGCCGGTATCTTCAAACGCTTGAGGGCCCTCCAGCAAGCCTGAAAAACATCTGGACATCGATCAGCCAAGATACGCGCCACGGCGATATCGAGATCCTGACCGAACACATCGTTCCAGAACGGCTGTTCAGCGGTTGGGACTTGCTGGTTTGCAACCGGTTTGATCAGACAAACGAAAACTCACTTCTCGCAAAGGCCGGACAGGGCCTCGTTCAAAAAGTGCCCATCGTTATCGATCTGGCGCTGAATGGCGATGATATCGGCCTCAACCGGTTGATCGCTGCTCTGGCAGAGGAAGGCTGGAACGGCGATTCGCTGATTACCCACCTCATTGAACCTGCCGCTCGTGCCTTTGGCGATGCGTGGATGGCGGATGATTGCACGGAACTTGACCTCACGATGGGTCTCAGCATGCTGCAGCTTGCCGGCCATGCTGTTCGCCACAGCCCGACGCCTGACGCCATCCGGCAGATGAAATACAGCATCCTGCTCGCCACCGCGCCGGGGGAGCCCCACATGCTGGGCACATCCATGCTGGCAGACTTGTTTACCGATGCAGGCTGGCACGTCGACATGGCGTTCCCGGGCAGCAACGAAGCCTTGATGAACCAGATTGGCACACAGCAACCTGACGCGATGGATATCGGCATTTCGGAAGCCTTGCCGCGCCACAACTCACTGATAAAACTGCGTGAAACGATCCTGAAGAGCAGAGAACGATCACCAGACCACCTGACGGTCGTTTCAGTAGGTGGCCGCATGTTCGCCGAAGCGGCCGCCACCGCGGAATCCGTAGGCGCGGACCACGCGCGCAAGACAGTCGCGGGTTCGACGCTAGAAATCGCCGAGCTGATCCGGGTGAAACGTCAACTGCCCCGCCCCGACTGACAATCATTGCAGTGCTGGCCATTGCAGTGCTGGCAAGCGACTGAAATTGCCGGCCCCGCCCCTCAATGCGCCATGAAGATCGGCATTTGTGGATCGCTCAAGCTGCGCCGTGTCACGCCGCCCAGCAGCAATTCCGCCAACCGGGAATGGCCGTAGCCGCCCATCACAATCATCCCGCATTCGCGCAACTGCGCGGCGGAAAACAACGTGTCGGAGATCCTTGCTTGCCCTCGCGCAATCTCCACCAGTTCGGCCTCGATCCCGTATCGGCTGAGATAGCGCGCCCCTTCCACCGGCGGGAAGTCATACCGGCTGCGTTCGTCAGTCTCCTCGATGGTGACGAGATAGACCGCCTTTGACAGCGCCAGCAGCGGCACTGCCGCGCGCAGGGCCACGCACACCTCCGATGATCCGTTCCATGCAACCAGCACCGGCGCGCTGATGTCCATACGCTTGGTATGGCCGGGTACGACCAGCACCGGCACCGGCGCCTTAAGCACCAGCGCTCCGGCCATGTTCGAAGGCCCGTGCGCGCCATCCTCGCCAATGTCGTTGGGACCGACAACGATCAGATCGTGCAGGGCCGATTGCTCAAGCAATCGCGTCTCGGCCATGCCATCGAGAAACTGCCATTCCCATGAAACGTCCTCGTTCGCCAGTTCGCCTTCGATTTTTGCGCGCAATTCCCCGGCTGCCCGCTTGATCAGCGGCATCGCCGCCGCCATCGCCGATCCATAGAAGTCGCCGGGTGCGAAGACCTCGTAACTCACCGCCTGCAAGCAGGTGATGTGAGCGCCTGTCGCGCGGGCAATGTCGAGCGCAACTTGCAGGCGTGCCTCCATGCAGCTGTCGCTACTGATATGCAGCAAGATGGATTTCATGGGTTCTCTCCTCAAGGCAGGTTACACTTATCCTGATTGCATTGCACGCCTGTGTCATTGACCGACATCAAAGGAGCGGAGGCTTTTCGAATGCCGCGCAGGAAGCTATCCTGCCTCTCGCAATGGGAGTTTCGACTATGCAGATCACACGCCAGCCGCCGGTGAAAACCAGCCTGAAGCCGTCGAACCACCCCTATCTTTCCGGCCCCTGGACCCCTGTGGAAGAGGAACTGGACGTGGACGAGTTGGAAGTGATCGAAGGCACCATTCCCGCCGGTATCGATGGCATCTATCTGCGCAACACCGAAAACCCGGTGCATCAGCCGCTTGGCCGATACCACCCGTTCGATGGCGATGCGATGGTCCATCAGGTCAGCATCAGCGGGGGTAAGGCAAGCTATCGCAATCGCTTCGTGCGCACCCATTGTTTCGACGAGGAGCAGATCGCGGGCGCGGCGCTGTGGGGCGGTTTGATGGACCCGGCGGGCACTTCAAAGCGTCCCGGCTTTGGCGCGCATGGCGGGTTGAAGGACACCGGCAGCACCGACATCATCGTCCATGCCGGGGTCGCCTACGCCACCCTCTATCAGTGCGGCGAGGCGTGGATGATCGACCCGGTAACGCTGGAGAACCTGGGCAAGGCGCCGTGGGGGCCGCTGGACGGGGTTTCCGCGCATCCCAAGGTGGATGAGGCCACCGGGGAGCTGATGTTCTTTAATTATTCCAAGCACGCGCCTTACATGCATTACGGCGTGGTCGACCGCGCGGGCCGGCTCGTGCATTACGTGCCGATCCCGCTACCCGGCCCGCGCCTGCCGCATGACATGGCGATTACGCCAAACTGGTCAATCCTCAACGACATGCCGCTGTTCTGGGACGAAAAGCTGCTGGATCGCGGCATCCACGCGGCGCGCATCCACGATGGCGTGCCGACGCGGTTCGCGCTTATCCCGCGCCACGGCCAGCCCGAGGATATCCGGTGGTTCGAGGCATCGCCCACCTATGTGCTGCACTGGACCAATGCGTATGAGGTATCTGGCCCAGACGGGGACGAGGTCATCCTCGAAGGGTATTATCAAGACCAACCGATGCCCGATCCGATCGAGGATGCGGGCGAATACAGTCACATGATGGCCTATGTTGACGAGCATTCCTTCCAGAGCCGCTTCCATCGCTGGCGCTTCAACCTTGCCACCGGCGAGACGCGCGAGGAGCGCCTTTCGGACCGGATCGTCGAGTTCGGGATGATCAACCCTGACTACCTGATGCGCAGCAACCGCTACACGTGGTCCACGACGACGCGGCCTGGCTGGTTCCTGTTCAATGGTTATGTCCGCCATGACAGCGAAACGGGAGAGGAGCAGGTGTATCGCTTGCCCCAAGGGGTCTATGCCAGCGAAAGCCCGATTGTGCCGAGGCGTGGCGCGACCGACGAAACCTCAGCCTACCTCGTCACCTTCCTGATCGACGAGAACACCGGCACATCCGAACTCGCGATTCTGGATGCCGGCGACATTGCGAAAGGCCCGATTGCGCGCGCCCTGCTACCTCACAAGATTTCGAGCGGGGTGCATTCCACTTGGGTTGAGCATTCGCAGCTCAAGGCCGACGCAGCGTTCCGGCGGGATCGGCTGGCACAAGCCGCGGCCTGATGCGCAGGCCCTTGATCGTTGCGCTCAGGGGTTACTGGTCACCGGGTAGTCGTGGCAGGAACCGCACCCACCGCAATTTTAGTGCCAGCCTGCCAACCACGCGATCGGGTTCAATACTTGGAAGTTTGCCCGGGCTTCTTGGGCAATGTGCCATGCTCTGCAGCCACACCCGCCCTTGCAGGCTGACGGTGGCGACCTTTCTCACCAGCAGGCCGTGTTCGGGATGATCGACCAGCACAATATCGCTGCGCTTCACCCGCCTGCCTGCGCGAAACAGCCCGGCGCTTCCGTCTGGCAGGACCGGGCGCATGCTGTTTCCCGATATTCTCGCGATTTTGTAACCCAACATATGCTAACTTGCCTAAATCGCTCGATACTGCGGGGCAAGACGTTGGTATGTGAAAAGTTGTAAACTCCACGCCTGCGCAGGTTTTTTCGCAGCGAGGACGCAACCATTGTCGCGCCGGATCATTGCTCCCATATGGAACCCATCCGAACCACGCAGACATGAAAGAGGGCTTTTCCCATGGCATTCAAGGTTATCGATCTTCCCTATCCCGACAGCGCGCTTGATCCCGCGATCTCCGCCGAGACACTGTCGTTCCACCACGGCAAGCACCATCAGGCCTATATCGACAAGACGAACGACGCGATCAAGGGCACAGCTCATGCGGACAAGGCGCTGGAAGACATCATCGCCGCCGCACGTGGCAGCGATCAAGGGCTGTTCAACAATTCCGCGCAAAGCTGGAATCACGGCTTTTACTGGCATTCGATGGCTGCGGACGAAACCTCGCCTTCAGGTGAGTTGGTTTCCATGATCGAAGATGCTTTTGGCTCGGTCGACGAACTGAAGGAAAAGCTGAAGACACGCGGCGCAGGTCATTTTGCCAGCGGCTGGGTGTGGCTGGCTGAAAAGGGCGGCAAACTGACCATCGAGGAAACGCACGATGGCAATACGCTGGCCGATCATGACGGCGTGAACCCGCTGCTGGTCGTCGATGTGTGGGAGCACGCCTATTACCTCGACCACCAAAACAAGCGTCCGGCCTATCTCGATGCCGTCGTCGGCTCGAAGTTGAACTGGGCCTTCGCCAGCGAAAACCTCGCCCGCGGTACGACGTGGGCTTACCCTGCGTAAGATTGCGCACAGCGTTGCAATTCCAAAGCCCCGTCCCGCGACATTCGCGGGGCGGGGCTTTTTGATGCGTTGCGTTCTATCTGTTCATCGCTGTTTCGGCGCGGTCGAAGCGCACAAGGCCACCAACCACAATGCCCATCCGCGCAGAATTCGGGCGAGCGTCGGAATGACCCGAAATGGGGAGCTTTCTGACGTTGTCACTTTCGAACGCCATCGGTATCTCGACCAGATGCTATGGAACATAATCGACAAGCGAACTCGACCATATCGGTGGCGGGAGGTCAACGCCATCGTCGAAGCTACCGAGCACGATAACTGCTGTAATGATTCCGATCAGGCGCCCCAGAGTGATCCAAGCCTGACCGTCGATTATGAGGCACTTGAAGCCGTCTCGGTAGCCGAAGCCGTGCTCTGGGCTGAAGGTAAGCCATGCCCTGTTACGCTGTATCTCTACGATCTCGGCCACGGCTTCGCGAACGAGGAGCATTTCACGAATGTCGGGGTTCGCTTTGGCGACGAGGACTAGGCCAATCGGCTACCTCTCCGGGCCCAAGACCCGTCCCAACCCTCACCCGCCCGCGTGATAGAAATCATACACCTGCCGCGCGACCTTTTCGCTCACTCCTGGCGCGCGTTGCAGATCTTCGAGGGCGGCGGCGCGGACTTTGCTTGCCGTGCCGAAATGCAGCAGCAGCGCGCGTTTGCGCGCCGGGCCGATGCCGGGGATCTCATCGAGCGGCGACGCCGTGATCGCCTTTGATCGTTTGGCCCGGTGCGCGCCAATCACGTATCGGTGCACCTCGTCGCGCAGGCGCTGGGCGTAGAACAGCACGGGCGAATTGGTCGGCAGGGTCTTTTCGCGCCCGTCGGGGAAGTGGAACACCTCGCGCCCCTCGCGCCCGTGATGCGGGCCCTTGGAGATCCCGACCACAGCGAATTCATCGGCGAGACCGTATTCCTCCAGCACGCGCATAACGCTGGAAACCTGCCCCTTGCCCCCGTCGATCAGCAGAAGGTCGGGAAGGATGGCTTCGTGGCCTGAGCTTTTGCCCACCCCGCTGCCTCCGGCTTTCGCCGGGGCGGGTATCGGGCTTGGGGGTGGGCCTGTTTCCTCGCCCTCGGCCCATTTGCGAAACCGTCGCTGCATGACCTCGCGCATCATGCCGAAGTCGTCGTTGGTCTGCGCCTCGCGGATATTGAACTTGCGATATTGCGATTTTTCGAAGCCTTCGGGGCTGGCGACGACCATCGCGCCGACCGCCTTGGTGCCCTGAATATGGCTGTTGTCGTAAACCTCGACCCTCTGCGGTGGCTCCTCCAGCTCAAGGAATTCGGCAAGCTCACGGTGGACTTTCGCCTTGGTGCCCTTTTCCGCCAGCCGCCGTTCAAGCGATTCCACCGCGTTGCGGCTCGCCTGTGCCAGCAATTTGCGCCGGTCGCCGCGCTCGGGAATGGAGATCGCGACCTTCCGGCCCGCCAACTCGCCCAGCGCCGCCTCGATCAGCTCGCGTTCGGGCAGTTCGCGGTCGACCAGAATGGTGGGCGGCGGCGGCACCTCTTCATAGAACTGCAGCATCACATCGGCGAGCACCTGATCTTCGTCCACCTCGCGGGTGTGGCTGGGGAAGAACGCGCGGTGCCCCCAGTTCTGGCCACCCCGGATGAAGAACGCCTGCACGCCCATATCGCCGCCCTTGTGCGCCAGCGCGAACACATCGGCATCGCCCAAGCCGCGGGCGTTGATCGCCTGCGACCCCTGAATGAAGGTCGCCGCGCGCAGCCGGTCGCGCAGGATCGCTGCGGTTTCGAAATCCAGGTTCTGCGCCGCGCTCGCCATCTGTTTTTCCAGATCGGCCTGCACCTGCCCCGATTTCCCGGCGAGAAAATCCTTCGCCTGCCGCACCAGCGCATCATAGCCCGCCTCGTCGATCCGCCCGACGCATGGCGCAGAGCAGCGCTTGATCTGGTACAGCAGGCAGGGCCGGTCGCGATTGTTGAAGAAACTGTCGGTGCAGTTCCTCAGCAAGAACAGCTTTTGCAGCGCATTCAGCGTCGTGTTCACGCTGCCCGCGCTGGCGAAGGGACCGTAATAATTGCCCTTTGCCCGGCGCGCGCCGCGATGTTTGTGGATGCGCGGAAAGTGATGATCGGCGCGCAGCAGGATGAAGGGAAAGCTCTTGTCATCGCGCAGGAGCACGTTGAACGGCGGGCGGAACCGCTTGATCAGTTGCGCTTCGAGCAGCAACGCCTCAGCCTCTGAATTGGTGGTGATGATCTCCATGCTGCGGCACTGGCTGACCATGCGTTGCAGCCGCTGGGTAAGGCCGTTTATCTGCGTGTAGTTCGCGACCCGCGCCTTGAGGCTGCGCGCCTTGCCCACATACAGCACATCGCCGCGCGCATCGAGCATCCGGTAAACGCCCGGCACCGGCTTCAACGTCTGCACGACATCGCGGATCGCTTCGATCCCGGCTTCGAGGTTGGGCGTCGCGGACGCGACCGTATAGGCCGCGCGTTCCTCGTTGAAACGCTCGGAGCCTCCAGGATTGTGCGGTGTTCCAGCTTCGGTTCGCGACATGCGGCAGAGATAGGTTGCCCGGCCGCGCGATGGAAGCGCCGCGATCACATCTCCTGCGGAACACAACATAGTTGTAATAATCCGCCAACTTACATCACGCGGATAGAATCTTTTTTGAATATTCGCAAGTCATGCTAGTTTGCGCCGAATCAATAATAAAAAGAGGTTGCCTAACGTTTAACTAACAGGGAGGTATACGATGTCTGTTTCCGATCACCATGGAATGAAAACCCTTGAAGGTCTAAACCCTTTTTGCAGTACAAAGCACTATGGCGAGGAAGATGTCGGAGGGTTTCGCGAAGATCGTTTCGGGAGACTTTTCCCTGAGTTAAGCCCGGCGTACACCCGCCCTGACATCCTGATCGAAATCGGGCGTGTTGGTGGCAAAATGGACGGCAAATCCTCTAACGATCGGACCGACACCGTGCCTGTCGGTATGATATTTTTCGGACAATTCGTGGACCACGATGTGACGTTGGACGCATCGACCACGTTCGACACCGTGATCGACAATCCCGGCGAGATCGCCAATGTGCGCACACCCACGCTGGATCTGGATTGCGTTTACGGTCTGGGACCGGAAGCGCAGCCGTATCTATACGATCAAAGCGTGGTCGGCGGAAATCCCGGCCCGTTCGCGGGTGTCAAATTGCTGACCGGGGCAGATAATCCGGGCCAATCAGGCCTGAACGAGCACGATCTTCTGCGTTCGCCCAACAACCGCGCGATCATCGGCGACCCGCGCAATGACGAGAACCGGATCATCAGCCAGATCCAGCTTGCCATTATCCGGTTTCACAACCTGGTGGCCGAAACGCTGCAATCGGAAACCGGCATGGGCGGTCACGATCTTTACGAAGCCGCCCGGCGCCAGACGACGTGGCACTATCAATACGCGCTCGTGCACGATTTCCTCGTCGCGATCTGCGGCAAGCCGGTGGTGGAACGGATATTGGGCTGCGGGCGTCAGGTCTATTGCACCAATGCGCCCTTTATCCCGGTCGAATTCTCAGTCGCCGCCTATCGGTTCGGCCATTCGATGATCCCGATGAAGCTGCAAGTGCGCAAGGGTGGCGCGCGGTTCGAGCTGTTCGGCCCGGAGCTGGGACAGGGATTTAATCCGGTGGGCGATCCCGAAACCGTGGTGGACTGGCATGAACTGCTCGACACACCCGAAGGGCGGCAAGTCGAGCGGGCGCAGAAACTGGACTTGAAACTGGCGGGCGACCTCCTCGATCTGCCGTTCATCAATCCGGCTGCACCGGCGCAGGAAAAATCGCTCGCGACCCGCAATCTGATGCGCGGCAACGCCTTTCTGCTGCCGGGCGGGGAAAAGATTGCGCAGGCAATAGGCTGCCCGCAGGATCAGATCGACAGGGTGCTGGACCGGATCGAGGTTCTGAACGGCGATCTTGGCCGCGATGGCATCCCGTTGTGGCTGTACCTGTTGGCAGAGGCCGAGGTGATCGGCCGCGCGGAAGCCAACGGATCAACCACCGAAGGCGAAGGGCTCGGCCCGGTGGGGGCGACCATCGTTGCCGAAGTACTGATCGGCCTGCTCGAACTGGATGACCATTCATGGCTGGGCGCGAACCGCAACTGGGAGCCGCGTGAGCAATGGAATACGCTTGGAAAGCTGGTGACGGCCGCCCAGCCCGCCTTGCCGCCTGTCTGAGCGCGCTTTGGTCCGGTTTTTTCGGGCCTTAAGTCTGGGCAGTCCTATCGTCCCCGTTCGGACTGCCCAAAGCGACGGAGCGGTGCCGCCCTTGCCCTGAGCGCACCGCTCCGTCATTCACGGTTCGCTTGGCAGCGCGCTGCAGCGCGCCTATCGCCAGCGCGATGCAGCGATACGATGTGATAATACTGGGCGGGGGAGCCGCAGGCCTGATGTGCGCGGCTATCGCCGGTCAGCGAGGCCAGCGCGTGGTGGTGCTGGAAAAGGCGGAGAAACCGGGCAAGAAGATCCTGATCTCGGGCGGCGGGCGTTGCAATTTCACCAATCTGGGCGCGGGCCCGGCGAACTTCATTTCGGCCAATCCGCATTTCGCCAAGTCCGCCCTTGCGCGGTACACCCCGGCCGATTTTCTGGCGCTGGTGGAAAAGCACGGCATTGCCTGGCACGAAAAGACTTTGGGACAGCTGTTCTGCGACGGGTCGGCAAAACAGATCGTGCAGATGCTGCTGGATGAATGTCCCGAGGGGCTGGTCGATGTGATCTGCGATGCCGATGTCACCGATGTGGTGCGCGAGGGCGATCAGTATGGAGTGGTCGTTTCGGGCCAAAGCTACACCGCCCCGGCGCTGGTCATCGCAACCGGCGGGCCTTCGATCCCGAAAATGGGTGCGAGCGGCATTGCCTATGACCTTGCGCGGCAATTCGGGCTGAAGATCGTCGAGCCGCGCCCCGCGCTCGTCCCGCTAACGCTGGGCGGGGAAGATGTATTATTTCGCGAGCTGTCGGGCGTATCCGCGCCGGTGCGCGCATCTGCGGGCAAGTCGAGTTTCGACGAGGCCGCGCTGTTCACACACCGGGGCCTGTCCGGCCCGGCAATCCTGCAAATCTCATCCTACTGGCGGCATGGGGACGAGGTCGCCATCGCTTTCTTACCCGAGGCGGAAAGCGACTGGCTGATCGCGGCCAAGCGCGATCGCCCGCGCGCCACGGTCAAGGCCGTGCTGCGCGATCACCTGCCCGACCGGTTGGCGGACGCACTCAGCGAGCGGCTGGGACTGGAGCGCGAACTGGGTAACCTGCCCGATAAGGACTTGCGCGCCGCCGCGCACCAGCTGTCAAACTGGCGCTTTAGCCCCAACGGGACCGAAGGATTTGCCAAGGCCGAAGTCACGCTGGGCGGTATCGCCACTAGCGAATTGTCCAGTCGCACGATGGAGGCTAACCGGGTCCCCGGCCTCTATGTCATCGGCGAGGCGGTGGATGTTACGGGATGGCTTGGCGGCTACAATTTCCAGTGGGCATGGGCCAGCGGGGTGGCGGCGGCGGAAGGAATCGCGGCGCAGAGCGAGGCCAGGGCGAAGCCCACAATCTTCTGAACATTTTCAGGATACCTTCGCCGTCCTAGGCAAGGTGCAAGGCGCTCCATTCTCTTGAGGTTGTCTCCCGCGCGAAACAGTCCTACCCGTAGGTAGGAAGACCGTCGAAGCGGCCTTCCTGACATCGGATCGGGAGCCAAAGGGAGGATGCCTTTGCGCCAATTGCAGGGAATGGACTCGTCGTTTGTCGCGATGGAATCGCCGAATTCGCCGATGCATATCGGCAATCTGCTGATCTACAACCCGGCGACTGCGCCCGGCGGATTTGTCCGCTTCAAGGATATCCTGCAATTCTTTGCATCGCGCATGCAATTGTCAAAGACAATGCGGCAGCGGCTGGTGCGGGTCCCGTTCGATCTCGATTACCCCTATTGGATTGAAGACCCCGATTTCGACCTGGAATACCACGTGCGCCATGTCGCGCTGCCGAAACCCGGCGACTGGCGACAATTGTGCATCCAGACCGCGCGAATTCACGCTCGGCCGATGGATCTGACCCGTCCGCCGTGGGAATTCACCGTGATCGAAGGGCTGGAAAACGTCCGCGGCTTCCCCCCCGGCTGCTTTGCCTTCGTGACCAAAGTCCACCATTCGGCGATCGACGGAATGAGTGGGATCGATCTGATGGAGGCGCTCCATACGATTGCCCCCGACACCCCGCCGCCCAACGCCCCCGACGAATGGAAACCGGAGAAAATCCCCGGTCCGGTGGAACTGCTGGGCAAATCCTATCTCAACGCGCTGATCAACCCGATGAAGCAGGCTCGCGTCGCCGCGCAGGCCGTGCCCGGCGTCGCCAGCGCAATCAAGGGGCTGATCACCCGCGAATTCAAGCTGACGAGCGATTATGTGCCGCCGCGCACCCGTTTTAATCGCAGTATTTCGGCCCATCGCGTGGTTGATGGGAGGTCTTTCCCGCTGGCCGATGTGAAAGCCATCCGTGCGCTGTTGCCAGAGGCCAAGGTCAACGATGTCGCGCTCACCATTATTGGCGGGGCGCTGCACAAATACCTCACTGCGAAGGATGATCTGCCCAAGGGGACGATGACCGCGATGGCGCCGATCTCCGTGCGCTCTGACAACGAGAAAAGCGATATGGGCAATCAGGTTTCGGCCATGATCGCTCCGCTCGGCACGCATATCGCAGACCCGGCAGAGCGGCTGGAATACGTGTTTGACCGGACGAAGAACTCCAAGGCGATGACCAACGCTATCGGGGCGCGCACCATGACCGAGGTGAGCAAGGTCAATCCGCTGTTCTACATGGCGCTGGGCGCGCAGCTGTTCAATCGCGTCAGCCTGGCGCACCGGGTGGCGATGCCGTTCAACACGGTGGTGACCAACGTACCCGGCCCGCCGGTGCATATTTATTCCGCCGGCGCACGGATGGAGAGCATGGCGCTGTCGCTCATCTGCCTGACTGACGGGCTAGGTTTGGCGCATGTGGTGCAATCCTATGTCGATGAGGCGATCATCAGCTTTACTGCCTGCCGCGACATCATGCCCGATCCGGACTTCTATGCCGAATGTCTGCAGGCCAGCTTTGATGAAATGCTGGCGGCCGCGAAGGCTGCTGGCGCCAAGGCACCTGCAAAGTCAGCTTCCAGCAAGCCTGTCGCGGCTAAACCTGCCACAACTGCGCCCAAACCCGCGCCAAAACCATCAACCCGTAAACCAAAGACGAAAGCATCCGCCGCCAAGCGTAAACCTGCAAGGGCATCGGCAGCGCGGATTGTGAAGGAGAGCAAGTAATGGCCAGCATGGCACCGCCTTCGGGCAGCATCGTCGTCAAAAGCCGGTCCGGCAATCACCGCATCCCTGTGCCCGATGCGACCCCGCCCAACCGGATCTGGACTTTGACCGAGGGCCGCGCGCTGTTTGAATTTGCTTCGTTCTACATGACGCGGCCGTTGCTTTTGAACCTGCCAAAGGGTGACGGGCACACGGTGCTGACGCTGCCCGGTTTCATGGCGACCAACAACTCCACCGTCCCCATGCGCAAGCTGCTCAGCGATCTTGGTTACGATGCGCATGGCTGGGATTCGGGGCGCAATGTGCGGGTCAACGAACAGCTGATCAGAAAGCTGGAGGAGCAGCTAGATCGGCTGTGTCAGGACAGCGGCCGCAAAGTGTCGCTGATTGGCTGGAGCCTTGGCGGGGTGTTGGCGCGCGAGCTGGCAAAGCTGCAACCGGACAAGGTGCGGCTCATCTTGACCCTTGGCAGCCCGATTTCGGATGATCGCAACCACACCAGCGCGGCGCGCCTGTTCAAGTTTTTCAACGGCGATGAGCCGGAGAAAATCCGCGGCGGACAATTCCACGGTCTGGACATCGCACCGCCCGTCCCGACGACTTCGGTGCTGACCAAGACCGATGGCATCGTCCACTGGCGTGGCAGCGTGCAGGACCCACGCAAAACCAACGGCCACCCAAGCGAGAACATCGTGGTCTATGCCAGCCATTGCGGGCTTGGCGTAAACCCCAGCGTGATGATCGCCATAGCCGACCGGCTGGCGCAGACAGAGGGCGAATGGACACCGTTCGAGGCCCATCCCCGGCACAAACTGCTGTTCCCCAAGCTGAAGTTCTAGATTTCGGTGAGTCCCCGCGCAGGCGGGGACCGTCCAGCCAAGGTGCGAAGTTGCCTGAGGCTCCCGCCTTGGCGGCAGCTCACCGGTCTAGAATAGCTTCCTGATATCCATCCCGACAAACCGGCCCACGGGATCGATCACGAACGGCTGGTAGTTGATTGGCGTCGCGCCATTTTCATCGCGAACCACGCGCTGAGCATCGAAGATATTGTCCATCCGGAAGGAAACCCGCACGTTCTTCAACGCCTTGCTGGTGCTGCCGGTGAGTTCATCGATATTGCTGAAGACCCGGATATCGAAGGTCGCCAGATCATCGAAGAACAGGTCGCTGCTGCCGGGCAGGCCTGATCCGTCGAGCCGGGTCGAGCCGGTGTACTGGGCTGATAGGCGCATCCCCAGCCCCTTGCCGAAAAGGCCCGCTTCCAGTCGCGAGGATTGGCGGGGAAGGCCAAACGCTCCAGTCGCCTCGCCATCCAGCTGATCAAGTTCAGGCACGCCCGGTGCGATCAGGATTTCGTTGGCCAGTTCGATCGTGTGCGTCAGGTTGACGAAGTAGCGCCAGCCGCCCGCGTCCCCGCGTCCGCCAAACGGATTAAACGCAACGCCGCCCGCAGGTGGCCCGCCCTGCCCGCCTTGCGAAGCGCCCCCCGGAGCGCCCTCAGCGGCACAGATACGGGTGCGGAACTGCTCCAGCGCCGCGTCGGGAATAGTCCCATCAGGGCCGCGCTGACGATCAAGGATCATCTTCAGAAATTGCGGATCGACGCCTGGCAATGCTTCGGAAAGGTCGTCCCCGCGCTCGATCGCGGCCACCAGCTTGCGCATTTCAGTGAGGCCATCATCGCCGCAGACACGCGCGCGCAGCGCCGCGAACTGCTCGCTGCGCGGGCCATCGCCGCCCGGTCCTTCGCCAACCGGCCCGCCGGGTCGCCCACTGAACATCGCGGGGTCCATGCTGCATAGGCGCTCGCGAAACTGTGCGAGTTGCTCGTCGGTCACCTCTGCCGCTTCTCCCCCACCAAAGCGGGAGAGAATGCGCTGCACGGCTTCGCTTGTCAGACCGGGGACGATTGTGGAGACATCTCCGCCGTCGCGAGCGGTATCGACCAATTGCCGGATCACAGTCAGGCCGTCATCAGCGCACACCCGCTCGCGAAAGGCCATGAAGCCCGCGCGCCGGTCGCCTTCGGGTCTATCGTCGGCGCCACCTCCAGGAGGTCCACTGGCACCCGGTGGACCGCCACGTCCGCCTTCACCACGCCCGCCCCCACCGCGCGCACCCTCATCGCGCTGACTGCCGCCAAAGCTACCGCGTGTCGAAAGCTGGAATTGCAGCCGCTCCGACCGCGTCTGCGCAAAGTTCACAGCACGCCGGTCCAGCGCAATCAGCGTACCCGCACCATCGCGGGTGATCCGATCGCCGAACGCCGCCTCGATATCGGCCGTGATCTGCGGAAACGCGCTGGTCACATTGTCGGAGCGGTTGCGGATATACTCGACCGTAAAGCGCGTATCCTCGATGAATGGCAGCTCCCAATTGGCCGCGAATTTCCAGTCGCGCTGTGTTTCGGGAGGCAGATCGGGATTGCCGCCGGTCGTCACCTCGGCCAGCACCGTCTCGCCATTGACGAAATCGAACACAGGCACGTTGAAATTGGTAATCTGCGGATTGCCGAGCGCCTGCAGGCTCGGCGCGACCTCGCGGTAGATATAGGTCGCCGACAGATCAAGAGTGTCGGTCGGGGCCCAGTTCAGCGATATGTTGTAACCGCCCAGCGTGCCAAAATCCGAAAGCCGCTCCAGCCCGATCTGCGTGTTGAGCGTGAAACTGCCCAACGCATCGGCGAAACCGTTGCGGCGGCTGGTAATCGGGATAACGAGGTTCGCGCCGGTGTTGATATTGCCGCGCGTCAATTGTCCCTGCTGGAGCGTGCGCGTGTCAGCGCTTTCAATGCGGTTCCAACTGTAACCGAGATCGAATGTCGCCAGCAATTCGCCGCCCGGCAGATCAGCGAGCGGGCCGTTCAGGGTATTCTGGTTGACCGCGCTCAGATTGCGCGAAAATGCCGTCTCGAACCCCGCTTCTGCCCCGGTCGGTAATTCACCGTCCAGCGCCAGCGTGCCCGCCAGCGCCGCGTTTATGAACGCCTGAGTGTCAAAGCGGCGGTCGATCTGCGTCGTCGTCTCGCTAAGACTGCCGTCGAATGTGCTGGTCAGGCGAAAGGCGTTGAGCGGCGCAGTAAGCGATCCGGCAATTGCGCCAGTGTCGCTCGCCGTGCGCCGTTCGAGCGGGTCGTCTCCGCCAAATGTGCGGAAAATGCCGGCATTGCGATTAGTCGGGTCATTGGTCAAAAATACCGTGTTCAGTCCGTCAAGACTGCGGGTGTCGTTGCGCTGGTAATTGGCGTTGGCGGACAACGAAATGCCGCTGTCGATCAACGCCTTGGCCCAGCTGAGATTGGCCTCCAGATTGCGGCTGTCGGCGATCAGACTGCGAAAACCTGCGGGATCGGGATCGCCGGGAATCAGCGAAACCGAACCCGGCGTCTGGATGATCCCGCGCTCCGCCTCGGTCAGCAGCGAGGTGTCCTGCGCGGTCAGATTGAGATTGATGCGTGCGCCATCGGCGATCTTGAGATAACCGAATTCCTGTTCGTTGACAAAATAGCCGCCGCGCGCCGGGCCTTCGAACTCCAGCTCGATCTCGCGGCTGGAATAATCGTCCTTCAGGATAAGGTTGATCACCCGCTGATCGGGCGGAAAGCCGAACCGCACGGCAACCTCTTCAGGAAACACCTCGACCTTGGCGAGGGCTTCGGGCGGATATTGGAACAGTTCGCGGAAAGATCCGATCCGGATGCCGTTTACCAGAATGACGGGACGCCCGCCCCCGCGCCCACGGGCAGAGCCGGTCTGATTGCTGATCTGGGTGACGAGATCGGCGATTGAGGCGACGCCCTCCGCCGCAATCTCCGCCTCACCCAGTTCCAGCAGCGGGGCCTGCCCGACATTCAGCTGCCCACGCAAACGCACGCCCTGCACCACGATCTCCCCTCCCCCGGGCCCGTCGAGGTCAGTGACCGGTCCAGCGCCGGAACCGGTCTGGAGATCGGTGTCCTGCAGGTCGCTGCCATCGCCGCGCGCGTCGGGCTGCGCACCGGGACCAGTATCGGGAACCGGCTGCGCGCCCACCTCGGCAAGCTCATCACTCGCTCGCGCGAGCGTCGGCGTTCCGGGCACTCCCAGCGTGGCTACGCATACGCCGCTCAAAAGAGCGAGCCGGATCGGAGTGTACGAGTTCATTGTGGGGCCCTTTTGACCAATCCAGCCATCTGGACAAATACATGCAATGTAACGGTTTGCACCGATGTTACGGGGTGACGGAAGCGTTGGATGAAAAGTCGTCCTAGCTGCAACGCGCGACCGTGTAATTTTGTTCTCTGGCTTTTTCGCACGTTGATCGCTAAAGCGCGCGGCCAGACCGACGGGCGCTTTGCCCGGTCGCACTTTGATAAGGAAATACATGGCCAAGGAAGAACTCCTCGAAATGCGCGGGCGCGTGGTTGAGCTGCTGCCCAATGCGATGTTCCGGGTCGAGCTTGAAAACGGTCATGAAGTGCTCGGCCACACAGCGGGAAAGATGCGCAAGAACCGCATTCGCGTGCTGGTGGGAGATGAGGTGCTATGCGAACTGACGCCATATGATCTGACGAAGGCGCGCATCACCTATCGCTTCATGCCCGGACGCGGCGGCCCCGGCCCGCAGTAATCTGGCGCGCGCATGGGCGCCCCTGGTCTCACGCCGCATCTGACGCTGGCCTCTGCCTCTCCCCGGCGGCGCGATCTGCTGTCACGGCTGGGCGTGGTGCCCGATGCAATCCAGCCTGCCGATATCGATGAAACCCCGCTCAAAGCGGAGCGCCCGCGCGATTATGCGCTGCGCATGGGGGAGGAGAAAGCTGCGGCTGTTCCTGCCGCGGGCTTCGTGCTGGCAGGCGATACCGTGGTGGCGGCAGGGCGGCGTATTCTGCCCAAGACGGAAACTGCCGAGGACGCGCGGGCCTGCCTGAAACTGCTTTCTGGACGGCGGCATATTGTCCTGTCCAGCGTGGTGCTGCGCGCACCCGATGGCACGATGCGATCGCGCCTGAGCGAGAATATCGTGCGGTTCAAGGCGCTGTCGGATGAAGAAATCGCCGCCTATCTGGTGGGCGACGAATGGTGCGGCAAAGCGGGCGGATACGCCATTCAAGGCGCGGCCGAGGGCTTGATCCAGTGGATCAAGGGCAGCCATTCCAGCGTAATGGGCCTGCCGCTGTACGAAACGCGCGCCCTGCTGAAATCGGCCGGTTTTGCAATTGCCTGATTGGGTGATCGAGGACGGGATCGGGGAGCGGCGCAGCCTGCTGATCGAACACGGCGAAGTGATCGCGGCGCGGCTGACGTGGCTCGGAGAACTGCTCGCCGGGCAGGCACGCATGGCGCGGCTCGCTTCAAAGGCGGCGGGAAAGCGTCGCGGGGTTGCGGTGCTCGACACCGGGGCCGAAGTGCTGGTTGATCACCTGCCCCCGCAGCTCACCGAAGGCGCGTCCTTTGCCCTGCGCATTTCGCGTGCAGCCATCGCCGAACGGGGGCGGTTCAAACGTCCGCAGGGCCGCTATCTTGCTGAGCGTCTGCCTAAAGATCAGGCAGGTGAGAATGACGGATCGATTGACGGCAAAGTCGTGCCCGCTTTCGAGGCAGGCGTGTGGGAGGACGTGTGGCATGCCGCGTCTTCGGGCAGCCTGACCTTCGCCAGTGGTGAAATATTGTGCAGCACAACGCCGGCGATGACCGTCATCGATGTGGATGGCGATCTGCCGCCACGCCAGCTTGCCCTTGCCGCTGTTCCCGCGATTGCGCGCGCGCTCACATGGTTCGATCTGGGCGGCTCGATCGGGATAGACTTTCCGACCTTGCAGGCAAAGGATGATCGCCGCGCGGTGGACGATGCCCTTGCCGTTGCCCTGTCTGGCTGGCCGCATGAATGCACCGCGATGAACGGCTTTGGCTTTGTGCAAATGGTCGCGCGGCTGGAGGGGCCATCGCTGCTGCACCGCTTTGCCACGTCGCGGGTTGGGTTGTGCGCGCGCTATGCAATCCGTGTAGGCGAGCGGGCGCAGGGGATCGGGCCGACCCTGTTGCTGCGCGTTCACCCCGCATTGAAAGCCAAGCTGAAGCCCGAATGGATTGACGAATTGGCCCGCCGCAGCGGCAGACAGGTGCGGATTGAAACCGACCCTGCCCTTGCGCTTGAGGCTCCGAATGCGCAAATTCTCAGCGTATGACAACCAGACCATCCAAACCCTGCCCGATCTGCAAACGACCGCGAACATCAGATTTCAGCCCATTCTGCTCGCAGCGTTGCAAGGACCGGGATCTCGCGCGGTGGTTTGGCGATGCCTACGCCGTGCCCGGTCGCCCGGCCTCACCAGACGAAGTTGCACGCGAGGATTGGGACGCCAAGGATTGATTTGCTCTTGCCAATCGCGCCGGCCTTCGCCATAGGCGCGCTCTCATTTGCTCGCCGGTGCCAGTCGAAACGCGCCGTCGCCGCAGCGAATGCCCGGGTAGCTCAGGGGTAGAGCAGCGGATTGAAAATCCGCGTGTCGGTGGTTCAAATCCGCCCCCGGGCACCATTCGCAAAAGCAGAGCAATGCAAGAGGGAAATGCCATGTCGCGTCGCCGTCAAATCTACGAAGGCAAGGCCAAGATCCTCTACGAAGGGCCGGAACCGGGCACGCTGATCCAGTATTTCAAGGATGATGCGACCGCCAACAATGCGGAAAAGCGCGGCACGATCAACGGCAAGGGCGTGATCAACAATCGCATCAGCGAACATGTTTTCACGCGGCTTTCGCATATCGGCATCCCCACGCACTTTATCCGCCGCCTCAACATGCGCGAACAGTTGATCCGGCAGGTCGAGATCATTCCGCTTGAAGTCGTGCTGCGCAATGTTGCGGCCGGATCGCTGTCGAAACGCCTCGGTATCGAGGAAGGCGAGCCGTTGCCTCACACGCTGATCGAATATTACTACAAGGATGATGCGCTGGGCGATCCGCTGGTATCGGAAGAGCACATCGCCTGCTTTAACTGGGCCAGCCATGAAGAGATGCACGATGTCTCGTCGATGGCGATTCGCATCAACGATTTCCTGTGCGGCATGTTTGCCGCGATCGACATCCGCCTGGTCGATTTCAAGCTCGAGTTCGGCCGTCTCTATGATGGCGATTACACCCGCGTAATCCTGGCTGACGAAATCAGCCCGGATGGCTGCCGCCTGTGGGACATGGCGACCGGCGAAAAGCTCGACAAGGACCGTTTCCGCCGCGACATGGGCGGAGAGGAAGAGGCCTATCGCGAAGTCGCGCGCAGGCTTGGCCTGTTGCAGGGAGAGGATAACAAGCCGGGCGAAGTGTTCGACCTGTCCAGCCACCGCTCACGCCTGCGCGGAACTCCTCCTGTAAAGAAATAGGACACCAACTCAGTCCTCGGGCCACCAGAAACGACCCCTGCAAAAAAGCGCGGGCGGCTGTTTTCGGCAGTAATTGCGTTGCGAATTCCTGCCGAATTGGCCACGATGCCTCCATGCTGAAACTGCGCCGACTGTGTTGGCTGCTGGCGTCCACATTGGCTCTGGCGGCGACTACCACCCTCTCCCCCCCGATCGCCGCGCAGGATGCGCCGCAGCAATCCGACCGCAAAGCGGTCTGGTATTTCGAGCAAAGCGATGTTCCGGTCGATCAGGGCTTCACGTTCGGGCGGCTGGACAACGGGATGCGGTATATCCTGCGCCGGAACGCCACACCCGAAGGCACTGCAATGGTGCGGATGCGGATCGATTCCGGATCGCTGGATGAAACCGATACAGAGCGCGGCCTGTCGCATTTCCTGGAACACATGGCCTTTAATGGGTCGCAGGCCATTCCCGAAGGCGAGATGATCAAGCTGCTCGAGCGCGAGGGACTGGCGTTTGGCGCGGATACCAACGCCTCCACCGGGTTCGAGGCGATCACCTACATGCTCAACCTGCCGCGCAACGACGAAAAACTCCTCGATACTGCGCTGATGCTGATGCGCGAAACGGCTAGCGAGCTGACGATTGCGCCTGATGCAGTTGATCGGGAGCGCGGGGTGGTGCTGGCCGAACGGCGCGATCGCGCAAACTTCGCTCAGCGCGCGCAGGAGGACAATTTCCGCTTCATCGCGCCCGGTGCGCGCTTTGTGGACCGGCTACCGATCGGCACGCTCGAAGTGCTCGAAACCGGAACGGCCGATGATGTGCGAGGACTTTACGAGCGCACCTATACGCCCGCCAACACGGTGCTGGTAATCGTCGGGGATTACCCGGTCGCGGTGATGGAGGCCGCCATCCGGACGACATTCGCTGACTGGTCGAGCGGCGCTGCGCCGGTCGATCCGGAAACCGGCCCGATCGATGTTACCCGCCGCGGATTGACCGATATCTATCTTGATCCCTCGCTTGAAGAAGCGGTCACGATCTCGGTTACCGCGCCGTGGACCGATAGGCCCGATACGCTTGCCAATCGCAGACAGAACCTGATGCGCAGCATCGGTTATAACATTATCGGGCGGCGGCTCACCCGGCTTGCGCGTGGGGTCGATGCTCCGTTCAAAAGCGCGGAATTTGGTGCAGGTGATATCTTCGAAGATGCGCGCTCCTACACCGTCTCGATTTCGAGCGAGGATCAGCAATGGCGCAAGGGCGTGGTGGCAGCGGTTCGCGAGGTCAATCAGGCGGTGAGCTTTGGCTTCACGCAGGCCGAAGTCGACGAACAGCTCGCCAATGCGCGCACCGGGTTGGAAAATGCGGTCGCCGGGGCGCAGACGCGCAGCAATGCGGCGTTTGTCGGATCGGCGCTAAATCTTGTGGCGAACGATATCGTGCCCGTGACGCCCGAGGCGGCGCTCGCCCTGTTCGAAGGCTATGCAGCCGGTGTAACTCCGGCGTCGGTGATCGAGGCGTTGCGCGCCGATCTGGTCGCGCTCGAAAACCCGCTGATACGGTTTCAGGGCCGCACCTCGCCAGACGGCGGCGAGGCAGGCCTTCGGTTGGCCTTTGATGAGGCAATGGCGCTGCCCATCGCCGCGCCTGATGATAGCACGGCGACCCAGTTCGCCTACACCGATTTCGGCACGCCCGGCATCGTGGTCTCCGAAACGGTCGAACCGGCGCTTGGCATCCGCCAGATCACCTTTGCCAATGGCGTGCGGCTGAACATGAAAAAGACCGACGTTCGCCGCGACCGCATCAATGTGCGCGTCGCGCTGGATGGCGGGGATCTGATGCTGACGAAGGACGAGCCGCTGGCTGTGTATCTGGCCGGGTCCATGCCCGCCGGAGGGCTTGGCCAGCACAGTCAGGATGAGCTTTCAACGGTCCTTGCCGGACGCAGCGTCAGCTTCGGCTTTGGCAGCGCGACCGACAGTTTCACGATGGGCGCAGCGACCACACCGCGCGATCTGCAATTGCAAATGCAACTGATCGCCGCGCTGCTGACCGATCCGGGCTATCGGCCAGAGGGGGTCGAACGCTTCCGCAAAGGGATCGACGATTTCTTTGAATCGCTGAATTCGACGCCGGACCGCGCCTTGAACGCAGTGCTGGGTGCCGAATTGTCCGATGGCGATCCACGTTTCTCGCTGCAATCAAAGGCGGCTTTCAAGGCGCTCGATTTTGCCGGGCTGAAGACGAATATCACCGATCGGCTGACGCGCGGCGCGATCGAGGTCGCGCTGGTGGGCGATCTGGATGAGGACGCCGCGATTGCTGCGGTCGCCTCCACATTGGGTGCCCTGCCCCCGCGCGAGACGGGTTTCCTGCCGCGCGAGCAATCGCGCATCCGCACCTTCACGCAGGACCGCTCAACCCGCACGATCCTGCACGATGGCGAGGCCGATCAGGCGCTGCTGCGCATGGTGTGGCCCGCGCGCGATGACAGCGATCAAGCCGAATCGGTGAAGCTGCAATTGCTGGGCCGGGTGCTGCGGCTGGAGCTGACCGATCGCATCCGCGAACAATTGGGGCAGGCCTATTCCCCCGGCGCGAGCATCGCCCTGAGCGATGATTACCGCGATTACGGCACAATCACGATCAACGTTTCTGTCGATGTCGGTCAGGTCGATGCAGCGCGCGAGGCGATTGCAACGATGCTGGTCGATCTTGCCGCAGATGGCATCACGCCCGATCTTGTCGAGCGCGCGCGCAAGCCTTTACTTGAGGCTTACGAAAACGCGCTGAAGGATCTGGGCGGATGGACATCACTGGCGCAGCGCGCGCAAAGTCATCCCGAACGGATCGAACGCTTTGTCGCCTATCCCCAGGTTCTCGGTGCGGTCAGCGTCGATGATCTTAGGGCGGCGGCGCAAACCTACCTCGTGCCGCAAGGAGCGGCAACATTCGTTGTGTTGCCGAGCGAAAAGGCGCTGGCGAAAGCCGCAACGCCAGCACTGGCTGGGCCAGAGCCAGCCGAAGCGCGCGGGGTTTACACTGCAGAGGAAGCAGGGTCGCAGACGCAATAAAAAAGGGCTGGCAGGTCACCTCCTGCCAGCCCTTCCTGATCCACGCCCGGCCAGCTTTGCGAGAGGATCAACCTTTCGCAATAACCGGCAGCAGGCAGACTTCGATCAGTAACTGAAGCCGAGCGAGACGCCGATCACGCGCGGTTCGTTCACGAAGGCGGTGTTGTTGTTGAAGTCAACCACGCCCTGCACATTGGCCTCGCCCGTAATATTGCGCGCAAAAGCAGCGATTTCGTACTGCCCATCATTGCCGCGATACCCGACGCGCAAGCCCCCTTCAAAGCGGCTGTCGGCGTTGAATTCGAGGCTTTCATACAGCAGGAAGTTGGTCTCACCCAGATACGTCCAGTCGGTGAAGATGAAGAACTCATCATTGTCACCCACCGGCATGATGTAGCTGGCTGTGAAATCCCCGCTCCATTCCGGCGCATTGGGGAACGGGTTGCCGTCCACCAGCGCGCGGGTCGATCCGCCGATTACCGTTGTCGGATCAGTCACGGTGCACTGGGCGCAGATGCCCACCGCCAACGTCTGGTCGTTGATCTGCGTGTTGTTGTAGGCAACGCCAAGCGTGAATTGCAGCTGGGGCGTAACCTGGAACGCGGTGTCCAGCTCGATCCCATACGCCTCGCCCTCATTGGCGTTGATCAGCTGAACGAGGTTGCCTCCGCCCCCGACTGCGGTGAACTGCGGGTCCTGTACGTTGTAATAAAATACCGCGCCGTTGATGCGGATTGCACGATCGGCCAGCTCGCTCTTGAACCCGATTTCGTAGCTGGTGATGTT
>JBBRVR010000038.1:0-25497 GCA_038246695.1 Sphingomonadales bacterium | reverse complement strand
GCTCTGAAGGAGCTGGTGCTGGAGGTCGGCTGCGACACCAATCCGGCGATGAAGGCGCTGAAGGAACGCGACGAGGAAGAGCACAAGGCGATCTGCACCGAGGTGCGATCGGACGGGGCATATTCCGATCAGGGCGAGCAGGACAACCTCATCGTTCAGAAGATCGAGGCCAATCCGCGTACCGTTGGAGTGTTCGGCTATTCTTATCTCGAAGAAAACGCACAGAAAGTTCAGGGCCTGCCGATGAACGGGGTCGACCCGACCTATGACAATATCGCCAGCTTTGCCTATCCCGGCGCTCGCCCGCTGTTCGTCTATGTCAAAAAGGCGCACATGCGCGCGATCCCGGGCCTTGATCTGTTTCTTCAGGAATGGGTCAAGAATTGGGAGAAGGGCGGCCCGCTGGCGAAGATCGGACTGGTCGCGCTCTCCCCCGAGGCGATGACCGCCAATGCTGCAAAGGTAACCGGGCAGATCACGATGACCCGCGAAGACCTGACCAGCACATAGGACTGCGCTGTCGGGGTTGGACTGGCCCGGCAATTGTACAAAGCAAAGGGGGCGCGATGCATTAGCAGCGCGGCCCCCTTTTCGTGTGCGTCAAGGGCGTGTCAGGCCCCGTCTGACTGGCTTAGAATTCGATCGACACACGCCCGTAAAGGAACCGTCCGCTAAAGCCGAAGGGCGATTGAGACGAATACGGCAGGAAGGCGTTGTTGATGCCGAAGTTCACCCCGTTGACCGTGCCGAACGGCAGGCGATCCGGATATTCGTCCAGCAAATTGTTCGCGCCCAGTGCCAGTTGCAGATTTTCCAGCGGGTTGAAGCGCACTTCCAGATCCAGCACCCATGACGGCGAAAGCTCGACATCGCCCGGTGCATCGCCCGGTGCGACGTTAATGTCGTTGCGGATCTGCTGGGTGGACCCGGCGGCCGGTGTGGTGGTCACGGCATCGGGGATCAACACTTCACCAAACCGGTTGGCGTTGATCGACACCCCGAACGGTTCGTTATCCCAGGTCACGCCCAGATTGAGCTTATTGCTCGGTTGCCCATCGGTAAGCCGGATACTTTCCTGCCGCGCGAATAGCCGGTTCTCGGTGAAGACGCTGAAAGCGCGGCGATCAGTGATGGTGGTGTCGTTGAGGTTGAATCCGGCATTCAGCGTCAAACGGCCAATCCCGAAGTCGGGGACGCGGTAACTGCCGACTATGTCGAGGCCTTCGGTGCGGGTGTCGATCCCGTTGATGAAGAACCGCGCCGATGTGCCGATGACGTTGGCTGCCTGAAGGATCGCGACAACATCCGCGCCCTGCAAGTTCTCCGTGAGCACGATGCGGTCCGAAATTTCGATGTTGTAGTAATCGACCGTCAGGTTGAGACCAGGGATAACGGTAAAGACCACGCCGCCACTGATGTTGACCGAGGTTTCAGGCTCCAGCGGCTGCGATCCGAGCGCGATGGCGATGGGGGACTGCACCGGGAATGTGCCAATCTCGATCAGCTGACCGCCGACATTGTTCGTGGAAGTGGTCGAGAAGAATTGTTGCGCCAGGCCCGGTGCACGAAATCCGGTCGAGATAGCGCCGCGGATGGCGATGCCTTCGACCGGTTCGAACCGCGCCGCAGCCTTGCCATTGATAGTGCTGCCGAAATCCGAATAATCCTCATACCGGCCCGCAAGCTGGATGTTGAACGCATCCGAAATATCGGTGTCGATTTCGATATAGGCGGCGTAGGAATCGCGCGAAGCATCGATCTCCGTCGAGGGTGCAAAACCGGGGAATACCTGCGCACCAGGAGCAGCGCCAAAAGGTGCCGCGGAAAACGGCCCTGCGACGTAGCTGCCAAGGTCGCCCGCGATAATACGGTAATTTTCGTCACGATATTCGCCCCCGAACGCCAGCGAGGTGTCGCCGAAGCCGAAATCGAGCGTGTGCTGCGCATCGAAGTTGATCGAGGTCTGCCCCGAACGAAGGCCGCCCGCATCGAACGCGGTCGGGCTGTTCGCGCCACCGAGGGAGGTGTTGAATGTGTTTGTGATGAGGTAATCGAGCCGGTTGGACCCGTAATTGACCGACAGATCGAGGTTCCAGCCCGAAACTTCCCCGCGGATACCCAAAACCCCGGCGATGTCTTCGATATCGCTGTTGATGAGCGGCAGGAAGCCCTCCGGGTAGAACGGCACCGAGCTTGCGGTGGAGGCTGAAAAATCACGGTTGCGCGCATCAAGCGAGCGGCGATAGAAGCCTGCGCCATTGCCCTGGCGGGTGCCATAACTGCCGAACGAATACAGCTCGAAATCGGCGCCGAGGTCCATCCCGGCATTGATGAAGAAGTTGAGATCCTGCGACTTGCCATCGCCGAACCGGTGACTGAACCGATCGAACTTTGTTTCGCGCGGGTCTCCGGCGGCCGCGAATTGGCGGCGGGGATCAGCGCCGGAGCGGTTTGTGGGCGAACGGTCGCGATATTCGGTCGTCCAGTTGAAATACCCGCTGGCACCGATAGGCAGCCCGATATTGGTCGCGAAGGTCAGCGTATCGCCGTCGCGCAGGGTGCGTTCCTCATCGGAAAAGGTGATGGCCGGATTTTCATTGGCGGAGCCGGTCAGGGTCGGTGAGACGCTTTCGACATCGAACACTCCTTCGAGCTGGGTGAAGTATTTGCCAAAGGTCGCCTGTGCGCGCCCGCCCTCGCGCTTTTTCAGCTGAATGTTGATGACGCCCGCAATCGCGTCCGAACCATATTGCGAGGCCGCTCCATCGCGCAGCACCTCGATCCGTTCGATCGCGAGCGCAGGGATGGTGTTGAGATCGACGCCTGCCGAACCGCGCCCGATCGACCCGTTGAGGTTGAGCAGCGAGGAAATGTGGCGGCGCTTGCCATTCACCAGCACCAGCACCTGATCGGGCGCAAGCCCGCGCAGGGTTGCCGGGCGCAGCGAGTCGGTTCCGTCCGTCAGCGACGGCTGCGGGAAGTTGAACGAGGGCACGAGATTGTTCAGCAGGCGGTTCGTCTCGGTCGCGCCCTGATTGAGCAGCGCCTCACCGGAAATCACATCGATAGGCACCGCGCTTTCAGCGACCGTCCGGTCGGTACGGCGGGTGCCGGTAACGATGATCGGGCTGCCTTGTGCGACCGAACCCTGTTCCGGGGCCTCGCTATCCTGAGCGTGGGCGATGGTCGGGAGAGAGGCAAAGGCCAGCGCGGTAAGCCCGCTTCCAACCAGCAAAGCACGAATATGCGGCATCAAGTATTCCCCTGAGAATGATCATTTCAGAAGATATACAGAATTGGAAACTTTCCATCAGGTTTCATGCATCTAGCAAAGCAAAGTTTCGCAAATGTAATATTTATGCCACAACGATCGTAGCTGTGATGTGTCTCACAGCGGGTTGCCATCGCTATCGCGGAAGATTTCGCGACGGCCCACATGGTTCGCCGCGCCGACCAGCCCTTCCTCTTCCATCCGCTCGATCCACTTCGCCGCTGTGTTGTAGCCCACGCCCATCTGGCGCTGCAACCACGACCCGCTGGCCTTCTGGTTCTCGATCACGATCTGGCAGGCCTGCCGATACTTGCGCTCTTCGGGATTGTCGCTGGCGGTCATGTCATCGTCAAATCTGAGGCCGCCGTCTTCGGGTTCTTCGGTGACTGCATCGACGTAGACGGGCGATCCTTGCGCGCGCCAGAAATCGGCGACCGCCTCGACTTCCTCATCGCTGACGAACGGGCCGTGCACGCGCACCATCGCGCCGGTGTTCGGCTTGTAAAGCATGTCGCCCTTGCCCAGCAGCTGTTCCGCGCCCTGTTCGCCAAGGATTGTGCGGCTGTCGATGCGGCTGGTTACCTTGAAGCTGATGCGGGTCGGCAGGTTGGCCTTGATCACCCCAGTAATGACATCGACCGAAGGCCGCTGGGTTGCCATAATGAGGTGGATGCCCGCCGCGCGCGATTTCTGGCTGAGACGTTGGATCAGCACTTCGATTTCCTTGCCGATCGTCACCATTAGATCGGCGAGTTCATCGACGATCAGCACGATCTGCGGCAGCGGCTGGTAATCGAGCTGTTCTTCCTCATACAGCTGTTCACCGGAATCGGGATCGAAGCCGGTTTCGACCCGGCGACCCAGCGGTTTACCCTTGGCGGCGGCAACGCGGACTTTCTCGTTGAAGGAATGGATGTTGCGCGAGTTGATGGAGCTCATCATGCGATACCGCTTTTCCATCTCCTCCACCGCCCATTTGAGTGCGCGCACGCTTTTGTGGGGCTCTGTCACCACAGGCGAGAGCAGGTGCGGGATATCGTCGTAGCTTTTCAGCTCCAGCACCTTGGGATCGATCAGGATCAGGCGGCATTCGGACGGGGTGAAGGTATACAGCAGGCTGAGCAGGATGCAGTTCAGGCCCACAGATTTGCCCGATCCGGTGGTTCCGGCGACCAGCAGGTGCGGCATGGCGGCAAGGTCTGCGACCACCGGCTCACCGGCAATATCCTTGCCAAGGATGATCGGCAGGCTGCCCTTGTTCTCGACAAAGTCGGCGCAGGCGGCGAGCTCTTTCAGCACCACCATCTGGCGGTCGGCATTGGGCAGCTCGATGCCGATCACGGTCTTGCCTGGAATGGTGGAGACGCGCGCGCTGATCGCGCTCATATTGCGGGCGATATCCTCTGCCAGGCCGATTACGCGGCTCGCCTTGATCCCCGGCGCGGGTTCCAGTTCATACATGGTGACAACGGGGCCGGTGCGCACAGCGGTGATTTCGCCCTTCACGTTGAAATCGTCGAGCACATTTTCGAGCAGGCGCGCATTGCGCTCCAGCGCCAGCTTGTCGAGCGTCGGTGCGCTGCTGGGTGGCGGTTCGGAGAGCAAATCGAGCGGGGGGAGATCAAAGGTCGCGAACATGTCGCGCTGCGGTGCTTTTGCGGCTGCGGCGCGCTTTGGCGGGGCGCTGGGATCGCTGATCTCGGGCGAGCGGCGCGGCGCATCCTCCAACACAGGCGCGCGATTTGTCCCTTGCCGCGCCCCTTGCCGAGTGCGCGCCTGCGGGGCGGACTCATCGGGGTCGTCGCCCTGATCGCGGGCGGCGCGAGAAAGCCGGGGTTGCGCCAGACTAATCCCCGGCACGCGCGACAGGATGCGCCCCACCGTGGTGCCTGCCACCGGGCCGGTGGTCACGAAATCGGGCAGCGTCAGAAGCGCGCGCCAGTCGATCGCGAACACCCGCGTTATCAGCGCGACCCCGCCAGCAAGGGCGACCAGCGCGCTGCCAAGGATGATCCAGCCCGCCGCGCTCCCGCCCAGGCGGTTGGCAAGAGCCTCTATTGCGCCCGCGCCCAGCAGTCCGGAAAGCCCGCCCAGCTGCGCAGGCAGCGTCCAGCCGGGTGCCGGGATCGCGAGGGCCAGCACGCTCGACAACAACACCATGGCGAGCAGCAACATGCCGAGCGGCGCCCACCAGCGTGGCGTTTCCGCATCTGCATCAAGATCTTCGTCGTGTTCGACATCGTGCCAGAGCTTGCGCGCAGAAACATAGAACAGCGGCAAAAGCAGTACACCGGGCAGGCCGAAATAAAGCAGGACAGTGTTCGATATCCACGCGCCCGAACGTCCCATCCAGTTGCCGATCTGGTCCCCGCTTGCCGCTGTCAGCGAACTCGGATCGGTCTGGGTGTAGCTCATCAGCGCCAGCGCCAGGAACAGCATTGCCAGCAGCAGCGAGCCCGCAGCGGTCATCTGGACCGTGCGGCGAATCGAGCGGCGAAGACCAGCGCGCCAATCGGCGGTGGACTTTCGAGGGTTAGCAGCGCGGGTGGCCATGCCGGTTCCTTAGCAGGAATGGTTAAGGACGGGAACACACCATGAATCCTCAACCGTTAAGGGTCAAGCAAAGAGCGGCGAGCCGTGATGAGTGTTCAGGCGGCGAACCGGCTATGAAAGACCGTCGATTGCGGCCCAGAACGGCCAGTCCAGCGTGCGGGCGCGCTCCACATTCATGCCGCCCAGCGCGATTACCGGGATCGCGGAAGTTTGCGCCAGTTTTCGGAATTTGTCCGCCCCCAGAATTTTGCCATCTGGATGCGAGCGGGTGGGGAATACGGGCGAGAGCATGACCGCATCGGCCCCTGCGCGATTGGCCGCCGCCAGTTCGTGCGCGTCGTGCGCGGTCGCGATCCAGATCAGACCTGTCGGCCGCTTCTTGTCGAAGCCTCCATAAACCCCGTCCGCCTGCCAATCCTGCGCGGTCTGCGCTGTGTCCGCGACGACGGCGACCGACCCGCGATCTCGCAGCATGGGTAGCAGACCTGCAAACCGCCGGGAGCGCTGCGGGTTTTCGAGGTGATAGTGGCGATACACAAACCCCGATCCGTGCGGCATGCGGGCAATCGCATCCTCCAGCGCGGCATCGTTGCGCGCATCGGAAATCAGCCACAGCGTGGGGAGGGTCTTTGCAAGGTTCACCACGTCGGTATAGCTGCCCGTCATGGAAAGTGCAGCCACCCGTCTCGCCCAGGTCAAAGATAACATTGCCCGCATGTGCAAACCTGCCCGGCGAAAGCCCGACGACGTCACCCTGATCGCGGTCAGCAAAACGCACCCGCCCGAACGGATCGAGCCGTTGCTGGAAAGCGGCCACCGCGTGTTCGGCGAGAATCGCGTGCAGGAAGCGCAGGAAAAATGGCCAGACCTGAAGGCGCGCTATCCCGATGTGGAACTCCACCTCATTGGCCAGCTGCAATCGAACAAGGCCGAAGATGCCGTCGCGATGTTCGATGCAATCCACGCGCTCGACCGGCCAAGCCTGCTGAAAGCGCTGGCCAAGGCGATGGACAAGGCGGACCGCCGCGTGCCGTGTTTCGTGCAGGTCAATATTGGGGATGAGGCGCAAAAGGGCGGCTGCCCGATTAACGAACTGCCAGCTTTCCTTGGCCAAGTGCGCGATGCCGGGGTGCCGGTGGCCGGGCTGATGTGCCTGCCACCCGCCGATATCGAACCCGCGCCGTTCTTTGCGCTGCTGGCGAAGCTGGCCGCCGACAATGGTGTCGAAGGGCTGTCTATGGGCATGAGCGGCGATTATGAAACCGCTGTGCAACTGGGCGCAACCCATGTGCGCGTGGGGACGGCATTGTTCGGCGTGCGGGGCTGAGCATATGAAAAGGGCGCCCCGTTGCCGGAGCGCCCCATCATTTCGTTTGTAAGGGTTCGCCTTAAAACTCGAACAATGCCTCAATGCCGACATTGCGTCCGCGTTGCAGCGGAGAAAATGTGCCGGCTGTCGGCCTGTCGGAGAACGGCTGGCGCACCCCGGTTGACCGTGGGCCACCAAACGGCACCTGCGTATCGCCGCCCGCCTGCACTTCGTCGAACAGGTTGCGACCATAGACCGATAGCGAGAGGCCTTCGAGCGGGGTCACCCAGGTGATGTTGGCTTCCAGGTTCGAGACATCCTGAATGAAGCCGAGATTGTCGTCGGTGTACGCAAACTCATCGCGATACTGGTAATTCACCCGCGTCAGGATCTCGCTATCGCCGAGAAGCAGTTCGTGGATGAAGCCCATGCCCCAGGTCACTTCCGGCACGCGCGGCTGGCGCAGGTCGAAATCGGTCTGGTTGATCACGCCATCGCCCGAGATATCGAACAGGATTGCATCATATTCGTCATCGATGAGGCCAATATTGGCGGTGACGATGAGCGAATCCGAAAGCCGCATACGCGCTTCGGCTTCGAAACCCGTGATGGTGGCATCGGCGGTGTTGAGGATGTTCTGCACCACGCCCGCGCCTGGATCAGCGAGGTTCACTTCGCGCTGCATGTCCCGGACTTCGGTACGATACGCCGCGAGGTTAAGCGTGAAGGTTCCGTCAAAGGTCTGGAACTTGCCGCCGATCTCATAGGTATCGACCTGCTCTTCGTCGAAGAACAGATTGCCCGTCGAATTGAACGCGCGGTTGAAAACCGGCACGTTGGTGATGCGGAAGTTGTAACCGCCCGAACGGAAACCCCGGCTCCAGTGGCCATAGACCTGGCTGTTGGCAAATTCGTATTGCAGGCCGAGCTTGGGCGACAGGTTGCGGAAGCGCACACTGTCGGTGAAGCCATTGGTCTCGGTTGCCGGATTGAACGGAGCGGTTCCGGTAGGGCAGGTGCCCCCCACCACCGAACACGGCGCCCGCGGGACAATATAAGTGACCGCCGCGTCCTTCGTTTCCTGGTTCCAGCGCAGGCCCGCAATGATCGAAAGCCCGTCGATGAATTCGTACTGCGCGTTGGCGAATACCCCGATCACTTCGTGATCTTGTCTCCCGCCGCCGAAGAACACCGGCGGCCGCAAGGCAACCGGCAGATCGCGGCGCAGTTCGCGGCTCTCGTCATAAGCGAGGGTCTGGTCAAACCAGAAACCGCCGAAGGTGAGATCGAGCCGGTCGGTCGAGATCGCGTAGCGCAGCTCGTTCGAATATTGCTCCTGCGTCGTCAGCGTGTTCGAATGGAACAGGAACGCCGGGGTCGCATCGATATCACCGCGGGTGCGCGAGGTGTAATCGCGATAGCCGAAGATGTTGGTCAGCGTGCCCGGGCCGATATCCCATTCGGCGGTAAGCGATCCGGTCCAGATCTCGTTGGCATAGAAGCCCGGCTCGTCGATCGCGAAGTCGAAGCTGTCGCGGTCGAAGATGCCGCGGTTCTGAGCCGAAGGGCCATCGCCGTCGCTTTCGAAATAGTCCAGTTTGGCGCGGATCATGAGATCGCCAAACCGCCCTTCAAGCGCGCCGCGCAGAATCTTGGTTTCTGCCTCACCGTGGTTGGAGCCGTCGAACAGGTTAGTGAAGTAGCCCTGATCGTTGTTGTAATAGGCACCGACCTTGAACAGCAAAGTGTCTTCTACGATTGGGCCCGAGATAACGCCGCTGGCGGTGTAGTTGGCGCCGCCGCGACCGCCGTCAACGAACGGGCCGTCGACTGCTGCGCGAAACTTGCCCGTAAACTCTTCAGTCGGGTTGCCGGTGTTGATCACCACCGCGCCGCCGGTCACGTTACGGCCAAACAGCACGCCTTGCGGACCGCGCAGGATTTCAACGCTGTCGAGGTCGAAAATGTCGAACACGACGCCGCCATTGATACCGAGATACACGCCATCGACGAACACGCCGACGGTCGGATCAATCGACGGGATGGACGAGTTGATGCCCAGCCCACGGATCGAGAAGTTCGCGGTGCCGCGGCTGGTGCCGATCTGGTCAAGCGAGACGTTGGGAGCCTGAAAGGTCAGACCCTGAATGTCGCGCACCTTGTACGCCTCCAGAGTGTCCGCGTTGAAAGCGGTGACGGCCAGCGCCACGTCTTGCACATCTTCGGCATTCTGCGTCTTGGTGCCGGTGACGACGATTTCGTTGAGCGAATCAAGCGCCCGGCCGCGCTCAGGCTGAGCTTCTAGGGCGGCGGTTTCCTCTGCTTCGGTAGTCGTTTCCTGTGCGAAAGCCGCGCCGGGGGTGGCGATTGCGGCGATGGCGCAGGTGGACGAAAGCAGCACGGTGGCGCGCCGCATGGTGTTGCGGGTGTTCATTTTTATGGACCTCTCCTGACGTAGGGGAAGCCGCAAATACCGATAGGTCACACAATTGCAACCTTAATTGGCCAGCTGCGTTAATCCTGCTTTAGGAGGCTCGGGATGCTGCGTTTTCGAGTTGCCGCTGGCGCTTGTCGCTCGCGGCGGAAAGCAGCGCCGCCTCTATTTCTGCGAGCCGTTCGGGGGTGGTCACCTTTCCTCCGGTCAGGTCGGTGACATAGAACGTATCGGCAGCACTTTCGCCATAGGCAGTGATGTGCGCCGACTGCACGATCAGATTGGCCTGATACAGCACATGGGCCAGCCGGTTGAGCAGGGCCGGGCGGTCACGCGCGGTGACTTCGATCACGGTGAAGCGATTGGAGGCAGCGTTGTCGAACGTCACCGTCGGGGCGACCTTGAAGGCTTTTGACCGCGAATTGGGAAGCGGGCGGGCAGCGAGTTTCGACACCAGCTGAACCTTGGCCATCAGCGCATCGGCAATATTGCGCTTCAGCCGCGCGATCTGCCCGGCCTCGCTGAACGGCCGGCTGCGCTGGTCCTGCACCAGGAAATTGTCGATCGCATACCCGTTGCGGGTGGTGTGAATGCGCGCATCGATGATGTTTGCCCCGGCCAGATGGATGCCGCCAGCGGTGCGGAAAAACAGGCCGGGATGGTCCGCTGCGATCACACTGACCAGCGTCGCCCCGCGCTCCTCATCGACTTCGCAATGGATCGAGAGGTCTTCATCGAGGCTGCGGGCCTCCGCGAATTGCACCAGATTGCGGGCAATGATGTCCTCGGGCTCGGCAATCCAGTAAGCATCGCCCAGCTTGTCGCCCACGTTATCGATCAGATCGCCGCGTTCGCTCAGCAGCGCGCGCGTTGCGTCTTTCTTTGCCGCCACCCGTTCCTTGCGCCCATGAGACTTGTGACCCAACCGCAGGCGTTCCTGCGAGGCATCGTACAGCTCGCCCAGCAATTGCCCCTTCCAGCTGTTCCACGTGCCCGGCCCCACTGCGCGGATATCGACAGCAGTCAGGACTGCCAGATTGCGCAGCCGGTCGATCGACTGCACTTGCGCCACGAAATCCTCGATCGTCTTGGGATCGGTCAGGTCGCGCTTCTGGGCCGTACGGCTCATCAGCAGGTGTTCCAGCACCAGCCAGGCGACCAGTTCGGTCTCGCGCTCATCCAAGCCAAAGCGCGGGCACAGCCGCCGCGCAACACCCGCCCCCAATATGGAATGATCGCCGCCGCGCCCCTTGGCGATATCATGCAGCAGCACCGCCACATACAGCGCCCGGCGCGATGACAGCTTGTGGATCTGCTCGGTCGCGCGCGGGTGGTCCTTTTGCAGCAGGCCGCGTTCAATCTGGCTGACGAGGCCGATGGCGCGGATTGTGTGCTCATCTACGGTGTAGTGGTGATACATATCGAACTGCATCTGCGCGTTGACCCGGCCGAAATCGGGCACGAAGCGGCCAAACACGCCCGCCTCGTTCATCCAGCGCAGCACGGGTTCGGGATCGCGCCTGCCGCACAATAGGTCAAGGAACAGCGCGTTTGCACGCGAATCGGCCCGCACTTCCTTGCCGATCAGTTTCGAATCGCGATCCGCCTGCCTCATCGTCTGAGGGTGGACCGTCAGACCGTGTTCTTCGGCCAGCTGGAAAATCTCGATCAGGCGCACCGGATCCTGCGCAAACCAGTCCTCACCTGCCGCACCCGCGGGCACGCTGATCGTACCATCGCGCACGGCGAAGCCCTTGAGCGTTCGGGCTCGCGGACGTTTGCCGAACAACCCGTTGCGCGCGCCGCGCTTTGCGGTTTCTTCCTCCAGCGCGCTCAGGAATACACCGCTCAGGCTACCGACGCGCTTTGCCTGGAGGAAATAGAACTGCATGAACCGTTCGACCGCGCTTTTGCCGGGCCGATCGGCGAAATTCATGCGTTCGGCCACCTGCCTCTGCAGATCGAAGGTCAGGCGATCCTCGGCGCGGCCCGCCAGCTCGTGCATGTGGCACCGCACCGCCAGCAGGAACCCTTCGGCGCGGCGAAAGCTGCGATATTCGGACGCGGTGAACAGACCCACGTCGACCAATTGCGAGGCGGTTTCGGCGCGGTGCATGTACTTGCCGATCCAGTACAGCGTCTGCAGGTCACGCAAACCGCCCTTGCCCTCTTTCACATTGGGTTCGACGACATAGCGGCTGTCGCCCATCCGATGATGACGCTTGTTTCGTTCTTCCAGTTTCTGGGTGAGGAAATCGCGCTCGCTCCCTTGCACCACCTCGCGCCAGAACCGGCTGCGCGCCTCTTCGTAAATGCCCGCATCGCCCCACACCAGCCGCGCTTCGAGCAAGGCGGTGCGGATTGTCAGATCATCCTTCGCCATGCGGATAGTATCGCTGACGGTGCGGCTGGAATGGCCCACTTTCAGGCCCAGATCCCACAACAGATACAGCATCGCCTCGATCACCTGTTCGCACCAAGGCGCGCGGCGCATGGGAGTGATAAAGGCGATGTCGATATCCGAATAGGGCGCCATCTCGCTGCGCCCATATCCACCGACCGCCAGCAGCGCGATCCGCTCTGCCGCGGTGCGATTGGGCACGGGGTAAAGATCGGTCGTGACGTGATCGTAGATCACGCGCAGCAGCTGATCGGTCAGGAACGCATGTCCGCCAACGCATTCATGGCCTGCCGAAGGCTTTTCGGCCAGCCGCCGCGCCAGTTCGCCGCGCCCTTTTTCGAGCGCGTTGCGCAGCGTGTTGACGATGTGCGGGCGCGCTTTGCCCCCATGCGCCTCAACCAGCTTGGCAATGGTTTCGGCAATCATGCGCCGATCGAATATGGCGCGCTGATGGGGGAGGCGACCGCTGGCGCGGCCACCTGCTCTGGTCCGACCCGACCCTGGCCCGACTGGCTGAAGCACGCTCATGCCGCGCCTCCGCGCATCGTTATCAAGGCGCGCTCAGGCCGTAGCCAGCCGCTCTGTATATTGCTCGCGCAGGAACTTCTTGTCGATTTTCTGTGTGCCAAGGCGCGGGAGCGTTCCATCGGTAACAAAGATATGTTCTTCAAGCGGCACCTTGAAGGGGGCAATATGTTCGAGCAGGAACGCCCGCAGCTTTGCGGGCGTGATCGGATCGCGCCCATCCTTGGTGCGGATCACCACTGCCGGGACTTCGCCAAACCGTTCGTCGGGCAGGCCGAAGACCGAACATTCGCTCATGTCCTCATGGCGGTAGACGGCGTCTTCGACTTCGATGCAGGAGATGTTTTCCCCGCCGCGAATGATGATATCCTTCTTGCGATCGACGATGAACAGGTAGCCATCCTCATCGACAAAGCCCAGATCGCCGGTGCGGAAATACTGGTCCGCGGTAAACGCCTTGGCGGTGGCTTCCTCGTTCTTCCAGTAACCCAGGAAATTCGCGACCGAGCGGATGCCAACCTCGCCGATGCTGCCCTGCGCCAGTTTGTTGCCATCATCGTCAAGGATCGCGAGATCGACCATCGGGCGACTGGCCGTGCCGGTCGATCCCGGCTTGGCGATATAGTTTTCGTTGAAATTGCCGCAGCCCACCGCGTTGGTTTCGGTCAGGCCATAGCCCAGCAGCGGAAAGCCGCCGGGAAACGCTTTCCTGATCTTCGTGACGTGTTCGACCGGGCGCGGCGCGCCGCCAGCGGCGAAGCTTCTGCACGCGGAAAGATCGTATTTCGCGATATCGGGGTGGCTCGCCATTTCAAAGCTCATCAGGGGAACGCCGACGAAATAGGTTACCTTTTCGGCTTCCATCAGGCGCAGCGCCTCGGTCGCGTCCCACTTGGGCATCACCACCAGCTTGCGCGCGATGGCAAAGCTTTGCAGGAACAATGGCACTTCGCCGGTAACATGGAACAGCGGCACCGCGATCAGCGCGCAGGGCTGGGCGCTCATGTCCTCGCCCCGGCTTTCCATCAGCAGTTTGGCCATCGCGCTTTGCGCGACATAGCTCATGATGCCATGAACGACACCGCGATGATCGGAATACGCGCCCTTGGACTGGCCGGTCGATCCCGAAGTGTAGAGGATTGTCGCAAGGTCATCCGGGCCAAGCTCGCCCAGCATTGCCATTGCAACAGAGGGGGTGTCGGCATCGGGTGTCGCCCACATTTTGGCCAGACCTTGCGCAGGATCGCCGCCATGATCGAACAGCACCAGCTGTGCATTGTGATCGGTCCCGTCGAGCCGTTTGGCCCGGCCTGCATCGACCAGCACCAGCTTGCATTCGGCCAGCCTGATCCCGTAGGCGAGCTCCTCGCCCGACCAGAACCCGTTCAGCAGCGTCGAACAGCCGCCCGCCATCAGGATGCCCATATGTGCAATCATCCAGTTGGCGGAATTGCGCGCGGCGATACCGACCCGGTCGCCTTTCTTGATGCCGTGTTTCGTTGCCAGCCCCTGCGCCACACATACGGCGGCGGCATAGGTCTGGCCGAAAGTCAGCCGGGTATCTCCATCGACAAGGAATTCGAGGTCTTTGTGCTCATTGCAGAAATGGGCAAAATAATGCGCAAGGGTGGGCGGTGCGCTGGCGAAGGCAGGCATTTCCACACCGTTGCGTTTAAACGGCACCGTGGCAAAGGGCTGTCCTTCATCCGTCAGCGCGGTGATGATACCATCCAGAGCAGTGTCCAGCTGAGTGGGCATGCGATTGTCTCTCCTCTAATCCCGGTCTATCCCTCGCGGGGTTTTGGCACGCGTGCAGCTTTCCTTTGAGCCGATTGATGCCGATGCATCAACCCGGATCATGGCGGGACACTTTCCCCGGACCGCTTGGTGTGCCAAAGACCGCGCGGCAGAAACGCTGCCCGGCCAAGAATGACTGTTAAAAGGTTCGCATCGTGATGTCACTACTTGCCGCAGCCAACGCCATTGCCACCGCCACTGCTGCTGGAGCCGCTGCGGATCCGATCTACTGGTCAGAGCTGGGACTGAAGCCCGGGATCGAGCTGTTCGGCGGCTTCATGCTGCGCTATTATTCGCTCGCCTATCTGCTCGGAGTGTTCTTCGCCTATTGGCACACTTCGAAGATGCTGAAACAGCCCGGCGCGCCGATGGCGCAGCGCCATGCCGATGATCTGTTTTTCTATTGCACGCTGGGCGTCATTCTGGGTGGACGGCTGGGCTATGCCGCGTTCTACACCGGCGGAGAGACGGGCATTCCCAGCGCCTTCACGGATTTCTCGGGCGATGGTTTCGTCAGCTGGCAATTGCTGCGCGTGTGGGACGGCGGGATGAGCTTCCATGGCGGGATGCTCGGCGTGCTGTTTGCGATGATCTGGGTTTCGTGGCGCGACCGGTTGAACTTCCTGAGGGTGTGCGATTACGTGGTAGTCGGCGTGCCGGTGGGGATGCTGCTGGGGCGGCTTGCCAACTTCATCAATGGCGAGCTCTGGGGCCGGGTCACCGATGTTTCATGGGGCATGGTGTTCCCCGGCGCGGGCGAATTGCCGCGCCATCCCAGCCAATTGTATCAGGCCGGGCTTGAAGGTCTGGCATTGCTGATCATCCTGATGCTGCTGTTCTGGAAGACGCAGGCGCGCTATCGCCCCGGTCTGCTGGCCGGTATTTTTACCCTGGGCATGGGCATCGCGCGGTTCACCAACGAATTTTTCCGCGAACCCGATGCACAACTGGCTGACTTTGCGGTGCGAACTGGTCTATCGATGGGGCAATGGCTTACGATACCGCTGATCCTGACTGGGTTGATTGCCACGCTCTTCGCCGTGATGCGCAAGCCCGTGGGCACGGGGATGAGCACCGCCATAGCCTGAGCGCTTTTTCCAGCGGGGGGGACAACGAGTGGCGCCCCCGGCTGCGCCTGATCGAGCCTGACGGGACTGTCATCGACGTGCCCGATCGGGTCGACGGTACGACCGCGCGATCCGCAGCCGAGGCAGCGAAAGCCGGGCAGGCCGAAGCTGAGCGCCACGCTCGTGAGCAGGCAGAAATCGCAGCCAAGGCGCAGGTCCGCGCCAAGGCCGAAGCTGAAACGCGCGCGCGGGAGGAGGAGGAAGCCCGAGCCCAAGCCGCGGCCCGCGCGAAAGCCGCAGCAGAGGCCGAGGCTGAGGCTGAGGCAAAAGCCAAGGCTGAGGCAAAAGCCAAGGCTGAGGCAAAAGCCAAGGCTGAGGCCAACGCCAAGGCTGAGGCGCTAGCCAAAGCTGAAGCAGAAGCGCAGGCGTTGGCAAAGCGGGAAGTTGAGGCGAAGGCGAAGCGGGAAGCCGAAGAGCGCGCACGTCTTGAAGCCGAAGCCGAAGCTGCCAGAATTGCCGCAGCCAAGGCAGAAGCCGAGCGCGAGGCGAAAGAGGCCGCTAAGGCAAAAGCCAAAGAAGCAGCCGATGCCAAGGCCAGGGCGAAAAAAGAGGCCGAAGAAAAAGCGCGGCGCGAGGCCGAGGCGAAGGCGGAAGCGAAGGCCAAGGCCGAAGCCGAGGCTGAAGCGAAGGCTAAGGCGCAGGCCGAGGCCGAGGCTGCGGCAGAGGCGAAAGCAGCAGCTGAGGCCAAGGCAGCGGCGGAAGCTAAAGCCGAGGCAGAAGCGCAGGCCAAGGCGGAGGCTGAAGCTAAAGCCAAGGCAGAAGCGCAGGCCAAGGCAGAAGCTGAAGCTAACGCGAAGGCGAAGGCTGAGGCTGAGGCAAAAGCGAAGAAAGAGGCGGAAGATCAGGCTCGCCGCGAGGCGCAAGCTACTGCGGAGAAAGAAGCGGCGGAAAAAGCCAAGGCAGAAGCGCAGGCCAAGGCCGAAGCCGCCGAAAAGAAAGCCGAGGCCGAGCGCAAGGCAAGCGAAGCCGCTCATGCCAAGGCGAAGGAGCAGGCCCAAGCCCAAACCGCCGCTAAAGCAGAAGCAGAAGCCAAGGCCGAAGCAGAAGCGCAAGCAAAAGCCAAAACCGACGCGAAGGCCAAGGCAGAAGCGAAAGCCGATGCAGAGGCCAAGACCGCCAGAGACAAAGCCGCGAAGAAGGCGGCCAAGTCAAACCT
Organism: Sphingomonadales bacterium; assembly: GCA_038246695.1. Classification (GTDB taxonomy): domain Bacteria; phylum Pseudomonadota; class Alphaproteobacteria; order Sphingomonadales; family Sphingomonadaceae; genus Erythrobacter. Next base: position 8,924 of record JBBRVR010000038.1, on the reverse strand, counting down.
CGACAACGAAAAGGCTGCCAACGAAAAGGCCGACGCCGCAGCAGCAAAAGAAGCTCCCACAGCAACAGGCACCCGGTCCGCACCCGAACCCGAACCCGAATCCTCAGAACCCGCCGATCTTGCAGCCAGGTATCGCCGGCTTATCCGCAGCACCGGGCCGATCAGCCTCGCGCAGTTCATGGGTGAGAGCAACGCGCGCTATTACGCCAGTCGCGACCCGCTGGGCGCTACCGGCGATTTCATCACCGCACCCGAAGTCAGCCAGATGTTCGGCGAGTTGATCGGGCTATGGTTTGCCGATGTCTGGGTCAAGATGGGCTCTTCCAAGAGCATCCATTACGTCGAACTTGGGCCGGGTCGCGGCACGCTTACGACCGATGCTCTGCGCACGGCGGGCCGGTATGGATTTGAGCCGCAGGTCCACTTTGTGGAGGGATCACCTGCCCTGCGCGCGATCCAGGCCAAGACGTTTCCCGATGCGATCCATCACCATGATATGTCGACCTTGCCCGATGATCGCCCCCTGCTGATCGTCGCCAATGAGTTTTTTGATGCGCTTCCGATCCATCAGCTCGTTCGATCAGCGACCGGTTGGCACGAACGCCTGATCGGGCTGGAGGATGACAAGCTGGCCTTCTTCCCCGGAACCGAGCCGATGGACAGCATCGTCCCGCCCAGCTGGGCCAACGCCTCGCAGGGCACCATGATCGAGACAAGCCCGGCGGCCTGCGCGCTGATGAGCGAGATTTCGGACCGGCTGGTCAATCAGGGCGGCGCGGCGCTGATCATCGATTATGGCCCGTTCGAACTGCGCGCAGGCTCCACGCTTCAGGCGCTCAAGGACCACAAGCATGTCGATCCGTTCACGCATCCCGGCGATGCTGACCTGACGGCGCATGTCGATTTCGAATTGCTTCAGCACGTTGCGCGTCGTCAGGGGGCAGACGTGATGGGTGTTCAGATGCAGGGCGACTGGCTGCGCGAAATGGGGATCGAAACAAGGCTCGAAGCGCTCAAGCGCAAGGATCCCGATCAGTCCGATGTCGTGCAGCGTCAGTATGATCGGCTGGTGCGCGACGATCAGATGGGCAGTCTGTTCAAGGTGCTGGGTGTATCCGGGCGGCGGTGGCCGATGGGATACGGCTTCGATTAGCGCGCTATCTTGGCAGCCAGTTGCTCTGCCGCCTGTCTGGGTGACAGCTTGCCCTCGTCCTCGCGGTCGACGGCGTAATTCGCCTCGCGCATTGCCTCCACACTGATTGCGCCGATCAGCGGCTGCAGCGCAGCGGCGAGCTTTTCATCGCCCGCAACGCGCGGGCTCAGCATCAGCATCGCATCATAGGAAGGCAGCGCCTCGCGCGGATCATCAAGGATGACCAACCGATCCGCCGCAATCCGCCCGTCCGAAGTGTAGGCGCTGATCACGTCGGCCTCGCCCGATTTCAGCGCGTTATACATGAAGGTCGGCGAGAAATTGCGCGTGTTGCCAAATCGCAGGCCATAGGCATCGCGCACCGCAATCCATTCGGGCCGCTCGAAAAATTCGGGATCTCCGCCCACCGTCAGCCGCGGCGCGACCGGCACCAGATCTGCAAGCGAGGTCACACCCATCGCCTTTGCCCGGTCAGCGCGCATCGCGAAGGCATATGCGTTTTCGAACCCCAACCGGCCCAGCACGCGAACGCCGGTGTTCTCGCGCTCCCATTCGACGATGGATTCATACATCGCCTCGCGCCCCGGATTGTCTGTCCGGTCCAGTTCATTGGTCCAGATCGTGCCGGTGTAATCGACCGAGATGTCGATGCTGGAATTGGCGACCGCGCTGTGCACCACGGCAGAGCCAAGCCCGTCGCGATATTCGACGCTGTAACCCGCCTCTTCCAGCCGTGCGCCGATCAGTTGGGCAAGGATGTATTGTTCGGAAAACTGCTTCGACGCGATGACGATAGCGTCTTCGTCCGCGCCCTTCATCTGCGCGAACAGGGCGGCGCAAATACCCAGCATCACCGCCGCAATTCCGGCGCCATATTGCCAGCGCGACCGGCGCGCCAGACCGCGTTCGATCAGGCCCAGCAGCGCATCTGTTACCAGCGCCAGCGCCGCGCTGGTAAAGCATCCCGCCAGCACCAGCGCCCAGTTCTGCGTTTGCAGCCCGGCAAAGATCGGGTCGCCAAGGCTTGGCTGGCCGATCGTTGTCGCCAGCGTTGCGGCACCGATGGTCCAGACGCTTGCGGTGCGGATGCCCGCCATCACGAACGGCGCGGACAGGGGTGCCTCGACCAGTGTCAGTTTTTGCCAGCTTGTCATGCCGACGCCATCGGCCGCCTCCAGCACGCCGGGGTCAAGATTGACCTGCGCCGTCACCGCGTTGCGCAGGATCGGCAACAGCGCATACAGGGCAAGCGCCAGCAGTGCGGGCAGGAAGCCGAGCGTCGGCAAACCCTCGCCAAACACCGCGCGCAAGGACAACAGGATCGGGAAGAACAGCGCCAGCAGCGCCAAGGCGGGGATCGTCTGCACCAGGCTGGCAAAGCCAAGCGCGATGCGCGCCACCGTCTGCGACCGACTGGCCCACACCGCCAGCGGCAGGGCGACCACGATGCCAAGGCCGATTGCGCTGGCCGACAAGACGATATGCGCGGTCAGTTTATCGCCAAGGCCAAACACGATTTCCCAGAAACCGTTCATGCGCCAGGGCCCTTTGCTTCGGCATTTCTGGCGGCTTGTTCTGCGGCCTTGGCGGCGATGCTCTCCTCCATCGCGGCCAGTTTCGCCGCCTGCGCGCGCGGCACCGCGACCAGACCTTGCGCCACATCGCCGCCGATCCCGGCGAGCAGTGCGCGGGGGGTTTCATCCGCCACGATCAGCCCGGCATCCATTACCAGCACACGGTCTGCCAGCAGCAGCGCCTCTGCCATGTCGTGCGTCACCATCACAGTGGTGAGGCCCAGTTGATCGTGCAGTTCGCGCACCCGGTCGCCCAGCGCCGCGCGCGTGATCGGGTCGAGCGCGCCGAACGGTTCGTCCATCAGCAACAGTTCGGGATCGCCTGCCAATGCGCGCGCCACGCCCACGCGCTGTCGCTGTCCGCCCGAAAGCTCGTCGGGCATCCGGGTCGCCATGTCGGGTTCGAGCTCGACCAGCTCCAGCAGCTCTGCGATGCGGGAGTCTGGCAGTTTTTCACCGGTAAGCCGCGGTCCGATGGCGATGTTCTCGCCCACGCGGAAATGCGGGAACAGGCCGATGCCTTGAAACACATAGCCGACCCGGCGGCGCAGTCGCGAAGGCTTGAGGGTGGTGACATCCTCGCCTGCGAACAGCACCCGGCCCGCTGATGGTTCGACCAGCGTGTTGACCATCTTGAGCAGGGTCGATTTGCCCGAACCCGATGCGCCGACCAGCGCCACGAACGACCCTTGCGCGATATCGCACGTGACACCGCCCACGGCGATAACCTCGCCGCGCGCCCCATACCGGCGCTCGACGCCTTCGAAGCGCAAAAGCGCGGGATCGAGGTGGGTTGTCTGGTCCTGATCGGGCAAAGGTGAAATCGGCTCAGCCCTCACGGAAACGCGAACTGACTTTACCAGCTCCTGCGTTCAGCAGCACGCTGGCGGCCAGAACGCAGCGGGCTAGAACGCAGTGCGGCACACCAATGCGGAGCAGATCAGGGATCATTCTAGGATACCCTGCACCCGGCTTTGCGCCGCGCAAAGGTGCCTGCCCGATTGCCTGTTCAATTCTCAAGCCGTGCCAGCGAAGCGGTGACGGTGGTTTGCAAACCTTCGGGCTGCCAGTCCATCTCCATCGTCCCGCCCAGCTGATGCTGAACGGCCATCGTCATCAGGCGCGATCCAAACCCTTTGTCTTCTGGCGCTTTGGTTGCCGGGCCGCCGGCTTCGCGCCAGCTGATCACGGCCGCCTCCGGTCCACGCTCCACGTCGATGACGAGGGTGCCCGATGCCGCGCTGAGTGCGCCATACTTCGCCGAATTGGTCGCCAGTTCATGGAACACCAGCGCGAGCGGTGTTGCCGCCCGTGGGCCGAATGCCACCGCGTCGCCGGTGATGCTGACCCCGCTTGCGCCGGGCGTGCCATAAGGCGCCATCAGCACCTCGAGCAGGCCTTTCAGATCCCCGGCCTTGGCCGGATCGATCTGCAGCGCGAATTCCTGCGCCCGCGAAAGCGCGCGGAGGGTTTCCGACAGCATTTCGGCAAACGCCTCGGTCGTGGCGTTGCCGCGTGCGTGCAGCGAGACGAGGCTGATGATGACCGAGAAAATATTCTTGATCCGGTGCGCCAGTTCGCCCGCGACCAGCTCGCGCTCCTGCGAGGCGCGATGGGTATCGTCGATATCGGTAATTGTGCCAAACCAGCGCGCGGTTTCAGGATTATCGGTCGAGGGTACCGCGCGTCCAAGCACCCAGCGGTAGGTGCCATCGGCGTGCCGGATACGCCATTCATCCTCATACGGATCGGCTTTCTCGAGCGCGGTTTGGAATTTCGCGACCGTAGCCACGTAATCATCGGGATGAACGACTTGGCGCCAATCCTCGATCGTGTGCGGCGCGGGCATGCCGGTAACTTCTTGCCACCTTGCATTGAAGTAATCGAATTGCGGACCGGGTGCCGCTGACCAGGCGATATCTGGCACCGAATCGATCACGAAGCGCAGTCGTTCGCTGCTTTCACGCAATTTGCGCGTGGCGCGTCTGGTCTCTCTGTGGTCAAGCAGGCGGCGTTTCACCGCATCGGCCAGCACCAGCAACCCTTCGCGTTGCAAGTCAGTCAGGCCGCCGGGTCGCGGACTGGAATCAATGACGCACAATGCGCCCAGCGGCGCACCTTCGGCAGAGATCAGGGGAGCGCCCGCATAAAAGCGCAAACTTGCCTCACCGCGCACCAGCGCAAAATCCGCAAAGCGAGGATCGTCGGTGGCATCGGGCACTTCAAACACGGTGCCCTGCATCATCGCGAACGCGCACAGGCTGGTTGCGCGCGGGGTTTCGCCCAGCGCCAGCCCCTCGCGTGCGACAAAGACCTGTCGTTCGGCTTCAACCAGGCTTACCGCAGCGCTCGGAGCATCGCACAATTGCGCGGCAAACCGGGCGATTTGCGCCAGTTCCCCATCCCCTTGAAGATCTGTGACGGAGTAGCTGGCAAGCGTGACGAGCCGCTTATCCTCACCGCACATCGAAGGCGCGGGGGCAGTGCCGGTCGGCCACGGGGAAGGTTCTGTGTAGGTCATGGATTCTTGCTCTTGATCGCCCATACACAATCGCTCGCCCCGGTCAAAATGCATCGATTGGATTTTGCTATTCGGCGCCTCCTGTTTCTTGGCGTTTGCCCGCCGCATTGCTAAGGCGGCGGGCCTATCGACAAGAAGCTGGCTCGCGGGTTCGCAATCGCGCACTTCGGCACCCGGCCCCCAAGGATGAGAGACACACATGCGCGCCACCCCCGATTTCGATTTCCAGCTTGGCGAGGCGGCCCAGATGATCCGCGATACGACCGCCCGGTTTGCAGACGAACAGATCGCGCCGCTGGCCGCAAAGGTTGATCGCGAGGACTGGTTCCCGCGCGAGCTGTGGACGCAGATGGGCGACCTGGGCCTGCACGGCATCACGGTGGAGGAAGCGGATGGCGGTCTGGGCCTCGGTTATCTGGAGCACGTGATCGCGGTCGAGGAAGTCAGCCGCGCGAGCGCCAGTGTGGGCCTTTCCTATGGCGCGCATTCCAATCTGTGCCTCAACCAGATCCGCCGCTGGGGGAATGACGAGCAAAAGGCGAAATACCTGCCCGGCCTTATCTCCGGAGAGCATGTGGGTTCGCTCGCGATGAGCGAGGCAGGCGCGGGATCGGACGTGGTCTCGATGAAGCTGAAGGCCGAGGAAGTTCAGGGGGGGGTATGTCCTCAACGGCACCAAATTCTGGATCACCAACGCGCCCGAAGCCGATACGCTGGTCGTCTATGCCAAGACCGATGGCAGCGCCGGATCGCGCGGCATCAGCGCCTTCCTGATCGAAAAGGGCGACGAGGGTTTTTCCATCGGCCAGAAGATCGAGAAGGTCGGCATGAAGGGCTCGCCCACGGCAGAGTTGGTGTTCGACGATTGCCATATCCCTGAAGACCGCGTGATGGGCCCGGTGAATGGCGGCGTCGGCGTGCTGATGAGCGGTCTGGATTATGAACGCGTGGTTCTGTCCGGCATACAGCTGGGCATCATGCAGGCGTGCCTCGATACGGTGATCCCGTACCTGCGAGAGCGCAAGCAGTTCGGAAAGCCGATCGGCAGCTTTCAGCTGATGCAGGCCAAGGTGGCGGATATGTATGTCGCCCTGCAAACCGCGCGCGCCTACACCTATGCTGTGGCAAAGGCCTGCGATGCTGGCCAGACGACGCGTTTCGATGCGGCGGGCGTGATCCTGTATTCGAGCGAGAGCGCCTTCCGCGTGGCCGCGGAAAGCGTGCAGGCGCTGGGCGGGGCAGGCTACACCACCGACTGGCCGGTGGAACGTTACATGCGCGACGCCAAGCTGCTCGACATCGGCGCAGGGACGAACGAGATCAGGCGGATGCTGATCGGGCGCGAATTGATTGGGGCGGCGGGGTGAGGGCTGCCGCGCTGAGGGGAAAGGGAGGCACGCAATGCACGATCACGACAGCGAGACGCCAGAGGCCAAGGCGGCGGTGTTCCGCCAGATGGTGGATTGCTATGCGCGCGCCGACGTGGACGCGATGGAAGCGGTCGTCGCACCCGGCTACGTCGGGCACACCTCCGCCGGGGATCGTGACTGGGCCGAGTTCCGCCAAAGCATCCTCAACTTCCACCAGATCTTCGATTACGCGCCGGACGCCTTCATCATCGAAGATCAGTTCGTCAGCGGCGAAAAGGTCGCGACCCGCATGACCGCCCATGTGCGCAGCCGCGAAACCGGAGAGACGATGACCATGATCGGCATCAACCTAGCGGTGATTCGGGGCGGGCAGGTGATCGAGGAATGGAACACTTGGGAAATGGCGCAATCGCCGCAGTCACTGTCGATGCAGGGGGCATCGTGATGCGCTTGGGGCGCCAGCAGATTGGAGCAGCGTCATGATCCTCCCCGGAACGGGGAGGGGGACCATGCACAGCGTGGTGGAGGGGCGAGGCCGGTGATTACCGGCCCCCGCGACACCGTGAAACGCGCGCGCAAGCTGCGCAGCGAGATGTCTCTCCCCGAAACAATGCTGTGGCGTGAATTGCGCAAGCGCCCCGGCGGTCACAAGTTCCGGCGGCAGCATCCGGCAGGAGAGTTCGTGCTCGATTTCTACTGCGCCAAGGCGAGGCTCGATATCGAGGTCGATGGCTGGGTGCATGACAATGCGGCAGCGGCGGAGCGTGACCGCAAACGCTCTGCCACTCTGCGTGCGCAAGGGATTGCCACCACGCGCATTCCGGCGCAGCGCGTGCTTGAAGATTTGGATGCGGTTGTTAGGCGGATTGTCGTGATTTGTGATGAGCGAATGGAACAGCTGAGGGTTCCCCTCCACCAGACTTTGTCTGGTACCCCTCCCCGTGCCGGGGAGGATCACTCATGACCGCACCCACCCTTACCACAAAACTCGACCGAGAAAGCCCGGAGGCCAAGGCGCGGTTTGCGCACAACACCGCGCTCGCCGCCGATCTGCGCGCCCATGTGGCCGAAGCCGCGCTGGGGGGCTCCGAAAAATCGCGTGAACGCCATGTGGCGCGTGGGAAACTCCTGCCACGTGAGCGGGTGGAGCGACTGCTTGATCCCGGCTCGCCCTTTCTTGAAGTGGGGCAGCTCGCCGCGAACGGCATGTACGAAGGCGACGTCAGCGCCGCCTCGCTGATCTGCGGGATCGGGCGCGTTTCGGGTCGCCAGTGCATGATCGTGTGCAATGATGCGACCGTGAAGGGCGGCACCTATTACCCGATGACGGTCAAGAAGCACCTGCGCGCGCAGGAAATCGCGCAGGAGAACCGCCTCCCGTGCATTTATCTGGTCGATAGCGGCGGGGCGAACCTGCCGCATCAGGCCGAGGTCTTCCCGGACCGCGACCACTTCGGGCGGATATTCTTCAATCAGGCGAATATGTCTGCGCTCGGCATTCCGCAGATTGCCTGCGTGATGGGGAGTTGCACCGCTGGCGGCGCTTATGTGCCCGCCATGTCGGACGAGAGCGTGATTGTGCGGGGTCAGGGCACGATCTTCCTCGCCGGCCCACCGCTGGTTAAGGCCGCGACGGGCGAGGAAATCACTGCCGAAGACTTGGGCGGCGGCGATTTGCATGCAAAGAAATCGGGCGTGGTCGATCACCTCGCGGAGCATGACGAACACGCGCTCACCATTGTGCGCGACATCGTCAGCCACCTCGGCGCAAATACCGGCGCGGCGAAGGACATCGCGATCAAAGACCCGCGTCCGCCGAAATTCGACGCCGATGATCTCTATGCCATCATCCCCGATGATGTGCGCGCGCCCTATGATGTGAAGGAGGTGATCGCGCGGCTGGTCGACGGCAGCGAGTTCCACGAGTTCAAGGCGCTTTACGGCAGCACGCTGGTGTGTGGCTTTGCGCATATCTGGGGGATGCCGGTCGCGATTCTGGCCAACAACGGCGTGCTGTTCTCCGAAAGCGCGCAGAAGGGCGCGCATTTCATCGAGCTGGCCTGCCAGCGCCGCATTCCACTGCTATTCCTCCAGAATATCAGCGGCTTCATGGTCGGCGGGAAGTATGAGGCGGAGGGCATCGCCAAGCATGGCGCAAAGCTCGTCACTGCGGTCGCCACCGCGACTGTGCCGAAAGTCACCGTGGTGATCGGCGGCAGTTTCGGCGCGGGCAATTACGGCATGGCGGGCCGCGCCTATTCCCCGCGTTTTCTGTTAACCTGGCCCAATGCGCGCATCAGCGTGAT
>JBBRVR010000037.1:0-25628 GCA_038246695.1 Sphingomonadales bacterium | reverse complement strand
CAAACCACCCAACTTCAGCCATTCGGCTGCTCTCGTTGCGCACCGAAAAGCAGACACATCTACGCGAGCCCGTAAACCCATTTCTCGCACATGCAGGGACGACGATCCATGTTGCTGGGTAGGGTTGGGTGCTCCCTTCGCAAACGACAAAGCCTTTGGGCCTGCAAATGGGCCCCGCGGGGCCGGTCGAGATTGGCCGGAGACGTTGCCATTGTTTCCGCAGGGCGAAAGCGGAAAGGTCGCCTAAAAGGTTGCCAAGAAAGATAGGCCCTGAGAAATCGACCGTTTGATCAGTCGTAAGCCATTGAAAAGATGGTGGGCGCGGCAAGGATTGAACTTGCGACCCCACCCGTGTGAAGGGTGTGCTCTACCACTGAGCTACGCGCCCGCCCGATTGCGGGCGTGGAGCCCGGGGCAGGGGCGGGCACTTACTGCGCTCTTGAGGTCGTGGCAAGCCCTGCCGGGGCCATAAATGCATCCCGGACACACGCCATATGAAGCCTCATTGGCTCAGCAGAACGCGCAGCAACGCCGGAGCGCCTTTCAGGTCCGATGCCTGCAATGCATCTGGCATCGCGTGCGGCAGGGGTCGGGCCTGCATCGGGCATTCCAGGCAATAGGCCTGAATGCCTACGCGGCCGCTCAACCGGTCTGCATCGGCAAGAATGCGATTGAGAACCTGCTCGCGGCGCTGACCGGCAAGCGCAAACATGTCTGTTGCCGGTGCGCGTGCTGATGGGGTGCTGGCGCCGTTCAGGAACTGGCTCACGATGGCTTTGAACCCGTCGATCGGTTGGGTCAGGTAGCGCGCGTGCCAATCGCCGTCCTTGAGCTTCGCCTCGGCTGCGACCCATGCAAGCGCATCGGAAAGCCCGCCGAACTGATCGACCAGATTGATCTGGCGCGCCGTGCCGCCGTCCCACACGCGTCCCTGCGCAATGCGATCCACCTGAGCCACCGGCATTCCGCGCGCCTTCGATACCCGGTTTAGGAACTGGGTGTATGTGTTGCCCACGGTCGCTTGCAGGATGGAATCGAATTCAGGCGTCAACCCGCCGATGAGATCCGGCTGGCCCGATAATGGTGTGGTGCGCAATCCATCGACGCTGACGCCAATGTCTTGGGCAAGGCCCTCGAAAGTTGGGATGACGGCAAACACGCCGATCGAGCCGGTGATCGTCTCAGGCTGGGCAAAGATTCTGTCACCTGCAGTGGCGACCCAGTATCCGCCGCTGGCTGCGACATTGGCAAATGAGATCGCGACCGGAATATCCCGTGCACGATAGCGTTCGATTGCGCGGCGGATTTCCTCTGAAGCCAGCACCGAGCCGCCCGGCGAATCGACCCGGACGACCAGACCTGCGATATCATCTGAAAGCGCCTCATCCAGAAGGTTGGCAATGCGCGTCCCGCCGGCGGTGCCGGGGCCGGCCTCGCCATCGATAATCTCGCCCGCCACAGTCACGACTGCAATCGTCTTACCGTCCGTCGGCAGGGGATTGTCCGCAAGCAATGTATCCAGATCGGTGCTGGCATAGGCGCCGGGCTTCTCATCCCATTCGTCCTCGCCAGAAAGCGCGGCAACGCGCTTGCCGAACTCGACCTTGTCGCCCAGCTTGTCTATCAGCCCGGCGGAAAGCGCCGCTTTTGCAAGATCACCTTTGCTTGCCTCGACCCACTCCACCGGATTGCCGATTACTCTGGCCAGATCGGCTTTCGGGCGGGCTTTCTTGACGTTGGCCTGCCATTCTTCCCACAGAGCGCCATACAATCCCTCAAGGTTTTGGCGCGCTTCGGGTGACATCTGGGTGAGGAGATACGGCTCCACTGCCGATTTAAATTCGCCGACGCGATATACGCGCGCGTTGACGTTCAGCTTTTCGAGCAGGTCGGCATAGAACAGGATGCTCCCGCCCGGACCTGTCACCATCGTGCCGCCCAGCGGATCAAGCCAGACTTCGCTGGCATGGCTGGCAAGCAGCATATGATCATCGGCATAGACGAGGCCATAAGTTAGCACGGGCTTTTTCGCCTTGCGCACGCGGTCCATCGCATCGGCGATCTCCTGCAGGTGCACCTGTCCGCCACCGATAAAGGTGGTGAGGTCAAGGACCACTGCCTTGATCCGATCATCTTCCACCGCCGCATCCAGCGCCCGCACGACATCACGAACCTGATGCTGTGTCGCCGGGGCTTGGCGGCTGATCAGCGCACTGATCGGGTCGAGGGCCGATTTTTCCTCCACCACAAACCCGGTGAGATCGATGGTCAGCGCGCCCTCGCGCACCTGAGCGGGGCTTGGCGAGGCAGAGAGCAAACCGAACAACGCGACAAAAAACAGCAGCATGAAGATCAGAACCAAGCCATCCTTGATCCCGACCAGAACTTTCCAGACCTTCCCTACAAAACCCATCAATGCGCCCTTGTTTTGCGACTGCGCGAAGTTGTCGCGCACCTTGACGCCCGATCTAGGGACGGATGGTGCCAAACGCTATGCAAACCTTTTGTCGCGATGGGTTGAGCGTGTGACAACGCTCGACTAAAGGCATGGCTTTAATGACAACGCATCCCTTCAGCATAGAGCCCGGACGGTTTCCCGCCGGTCGTCTTGCGTTTCCGCACGCGCATCTGACCGGCATCGGCCATTTGGAGCGTCATGAAATCCTGTTCCTGCTGGCATCGGCCCGGCAATGGGTTGAGCTGAACCGCCGCGGCGAGAAGCATGAGGGGTTGCTCGCCGGGCGCACCATCATCAACGCGTTCTTCGAAAATTCGACCCGAACGCTGCTCAGCTTTGAAATCGCGGGCAAGCGGCTGGGCGCCGATGTGGTCAATATGGCGGCGGCGACCTCAAGCCTGAAAAAGGGTGAAACGCTGATCGACACTGCGATCACTTTGAATGCCATGCGGCCTGATGCAATCGTGATCCGCCACGGATCGAGCGGGGCGACGCAACTGATTGCGGACAAGGTCGATTGCCCGGTTCTGAATGCAGGCGATGGCAGCCACGAACACCCCACACAGGCGCTGCTCGATGCGCTCGCATTGAGAGAGGCGCTGGAGCGGCGGGGTCAGGGGTCGGAGGACTTTACCGGCCTCACCGTCACGATCTGCGGCGATATCCTGCACAGCCGCGTGGCGCGCTCCAACATCCTGTGCCTTCAGGCGTTGGGTGCCATTGTGCGATTGTGCGCGCCACCCGCGCTGATGCCTGCGGGGATCGAGATGATGGGCGTGGAGGCCTACACCCATTTCGACACCGCGCTGGATGGTGCCGATGTGGTGATGATGCTGCGCCTGCAATCAGAGCGCATGGCGGGGCAATTCATCCCTTCGGCGCGCGAGTATCACCACCTCTACGGGCTTACCAAAACCCGCCTGGCAAAGGCTGCTCCCGATGCGCTGGTGATGCATCCGGGGCCGATGAACCGGGGCGTGGAGATCGATAGCGAAGTGGCCGACATGATCGACCGATCAATCATCACGCAACAGGTGGAAATGGGGGTCGCAATCCGCATGGCGTGCCTCGATGTGCTGACGCGAAAGCGGCGCGGTGTGGAGGGCTGGGCATGAAACAGATGCAGCCACTTACCATAACCGGCGGCACACTTGTCACGCCTGATGGACTGATCGAGGGCGCGGTGCGGCTGGAGGACGGCCTGATCGCCGCGATCGGCGCCGACGTGACGCCGGGCGAAGGTGACTTAACCATCCAAGCCCGCGGAAAGCTGATTACGCCGGGCCTTGTCGATCTGGGCGTGTTCGCGGTGGACAAGCCTGCGTTCCATTTTGGCGGGATCACGCGCGCCGCGCTGATGCCCGATCAATCCCCGCCGCTCGATTATCCCAGCCGCGTCAATTACATCGCCAAAAGCGGCAAGCCCGATCTGTGGGTCCACCCGCTTGCTGCCGCGACGCGCGCTCTGGAGGGGCGCGAACTGGCGGAGATTGCGCTGATGAAAGAGGCGGGCGCGCGCGGGATCGCCACCGGGCGGCGCTGGATTGCGGATTCGGGCGTGATGCTGCGGCTGATGCAATATGCCGCCATGCTCGATCTGGTGGTGGTCGCGCACCCTGAAGATGGCGGACTGGCATGCGGCGCAGCGGCGACTTCGGGAGAGATTGCGACCCGGTTGGGCCTGCCAGCCGCGCCTGCCGAGGCGGAGACGCTGGGGCTGGCGCGCGACATTGCGCTGGCGCAGATGAGCGGGGCGCGGGTGCATTTCCGGCAGGTTACGACCGCCGCCGGGTTCGATCTGATCCGTCAGGCCAAGGCGCGCGGGGTCGCGGTGACATGCGGGATCACGCCTGCGCATTTCATGCTTTCCGATCTTGCGACGGCCGATTTCCGCACCTTCACGCGGCTTTCGCCCCCCTTACGCTGCGAGGCGGACCGGCAGGCTGCGCGCGCGGCGATTGCCGAAGGCGTGGTCGATGTCATCGCCAGCGGTCACGATCCGCGCGGGCCGGAGGATAAGCGCCTGCCGTTCGCCGATGCCGAGCCGGGCATGGCGGGGGCGGAAACGCTGCTGGCGATGACGCTAAACCTGGTGCGCGACGGAGTGATCGGCATGGCTCGCGCGTTCGATCTTCTGGCGACCAATCCCGCCTGCATTCTCGGTGTTCCGGCAGGCGCGCTGGCAGTGGGGCTGGAAGCGGATGTGGCAGTGATCGACCCCGAAGCGCCGTGGATCATCGACCGCACGAAAATGGAGGCGACTGCCGATAACACCCCGTTCGATCGGCAGGGCGCACAGGGCCGCGTGCGCGCGCTGGTCAAGGGCGGGGTTGAGATCGCGCTGTAGAACTGACGATTGGGGCCGGGCGAACGCCCGCGGCGGAGGATTGTTGAAACGCAACGCGAAACCGCGAACGGTCCCCGCCTTGGCGGGGACTCACATTTAGTGAAAGCAATCGCAACCATCGGCCCTGAAAGGGCCGCCAACGTGATCCCGCGCCCGCAGTGATGCGGCCGTCAATTCGCGATGAGCGAGGAAGTCGCACCCTTGATGGGGTGCGAACAACTTATCGTGCCGCGATCCGCACACCGCTGTCGATCGCGCCCTTGGGCGGGTTCGTCTTGGCGTAGGCAAAGCAGCCGCGGCCCGCCGATTTCACGGTGCTGCACATACCAGCCGCAGACGACTGGCCGAACCCGGCAGCCGCGACGCGGTAGAAGATCTTGCCGTTTACTTCGGCCTTGGTGATGACGACATCGTGATCGCGCAGCTGTGCGAACTTGCTCTTGAGCAGGCTCCAGCCACGCTTGGCTTCTTCCTGACTGACATAGCTTCCCAGCTGCACCAGATGGGTATCAGCCTGGGGTGTGCTTTGGGGCGCAGATGCCGCCACGCGCTGCGGCGCGGGGTTTGGAGCCGCGCGGGGTGCGGGCGCGGGCGCTGCGGACGCGACGCGTGTCGGGCCAGAAACCGCCGGAAGGGCCTGCACCACCGGGTTGGAGACATAGCGGGCACCGGATGCCGCCACCTGTGAGGGCGCTTTTGAAGCCGCTGGCGTGCCGGAAGGCTGCTGCGCTGAAGTGGTCGCGGCCATGATCCGCGCAACGGTCGGATCGATCGCTTCGACGGTATCACTACCAGTATCGCGGGCGAAGGTCAGCGCTTCGGTTTGCGAAAGCGCGCCCTGGGCTGATCCCGGCGCCATTGCGATCTGCGCGGGACTTGCGTCCATCGACTGGCTCGCTTCGGCCTCGGCGACCATCTGGTCCTGGCTCGGGAAATTGGCGAGCGCAAGTTGCGCAGGCATGCCGCCATCGCTTACCGGAGCGACGCCGAGCAGATTGGCAACGCGCACCATGTAATCTTCAGAAGCCGAACTGGCGGCCCACGCGGACAAACGGGCATCGAGCTGACCGGCGGGCACGTCCTCTGCTGCCATGACCCGCGCCGCGCGCCAATTGCCGGCGAGCGCATAGGTATAGGCGAGATTCTGGCGCAGTTTGGCGCTGCCGTCGCTTGAACGCAGCGCGCTCACAAGAATCTGCACGCCGCGTTCCGGATTGCCCGAAAGGGCATAGGCAAGCCCCGCATCGGCAGGATCGAGCGAGCTTTCCCATTGGTTGAGCGTCTGTTGCGCAACCCTGCCTTCGCCAAGCGCCGCCTGGGCAAGGGCATAGCTCAAGATGGTGCGCGGATCGGTATCGCCAAGGTCAAGCGCATCGCCAAAGCTGGTGGCTGCCGAATCGAACCGGCCCGCTTCGAGATAGGCTGCACCCAGCAGGGCGCGGTATGCCGGATTGCGCGGTTCGGCGAGCACTGCGGCTTCGCCATGCATGATCGCGGCGCTGGCCTGCCCGTTTGCAAGCGCGACCTGCGCCTTGGAGAACGACATGTCGGCGCGCGGTGCAGATGCGGTTGTGCAGCCGGTAAGCGCGACTGTGGCAATCGCTGCTGTCGCCAGCAGGGCAAGCTTCGGTCCCAGTTCCGGACCGCTGCGGCGGCTCATTGTGTTCCGATACATGATAATTCCCCTGATTTTCGTTCAGTCGATTGCGTGGTTGAATGGCATTGTTGGCAAGGTGTTCGTCAATGGCGCTCAGTCGCGTCGCAGGCGGGCGACAAGCGCATCGAGATCGTCGAATTCGTTGAGCAAGAGATCCAGCGCCTCGGTGACCAGCGCCTGTGCGCTGACGTTCTGCATTGTTGATGCCAGCCGCAATTTCATGTGGCGATCAGCATCTAGGCGCAGGGTAAAGGCTGCCCGGCGCCCGGAACCAGTGGCCAGGCTGCGGCCCGTACGACCTTTTGCCGGCGCGCGCGTGCCTGCTTGTGATGCTTCGTGTGAGCCCGCTTTCTTGCGCAGCAGCGGCTGGGTTGCATCGTCGTGTGCCTCCTGCGCTGCAAGTTCGAGAGCGAGCCGCTTTTGCTGCCGCACCACGATCGGAGTGTCCGCAATCAGCGAATCCTCGTTGGCCGGTGCAGGCATGGCGGATCGCGATGTGATCGAGACGACCTCCGCGCCGCGTGCCCGCCCGTCATGGGGTCCATGATACGCACTGACGATCAGATCGTGTTCTGGGCTGGCAAAGCCGTGTTCGCCGTCTTCGCCGCCCATATCGTTCCAGCCAAGATCTTCGAGCTGTTCATCAGCGAGCGCGGCGATTTCCGTCGAATTGGCGGGCAGCGGCGCAAGCTGAGGGCGCATAGCGGGCTTTGCGCCGCCCTTGCGAGCGAGCAATGTCGGCCCAAGCGAGGCATAGCTGGCTTCGGACATCGCTCTACACCCCTGTTACTGAGCTACCCGGCGGCCAAACCCGCCAGCAGGGCGCGGAACGCCTCCGGCAGCGGTGGCCTGGCCATTCGGCGTGGCAAACACGGTGCGGCGGAAATTCTTCTCGAGCCGGTCGGAAATATACTTCCACAGCGCCGTCATTTCGGCAGCGGAGCGGCTTTCCGGGTCGACTTCCATAACCGTGCGCCCGTCGATCATCGACGCGGCGAAATCAGTGCGATGGTGCAGCGTGATCGGGGCGACGGTGCCGTGCTGGGACAGGGCAACGGCGGCCTCAGACGTAATCTTGGCCTTGGGAGTGGCTGCGTTGACGACAAACACCAGCGGCTTTCCAGCGCGTTCGCACAGGTCGACCGTTGCGCCGACAGCGCGCAGATCGTGCGGGCTGGGGCGGGTCGGAACCACGATAAGCTCCGCTACGCTGATCACCGACTGGATCGCCATGGTGATTGCGGGCGGCGTGTCGATCACGGCCAGTTTGAAGCCTTGCTGACGCAACACCAGCAAATCATTCGCCAGCCGCGACACGGTGGTTTGCGCAAAGGCAGGATATTCCGCCTCCCGCTCGTTCCACCAGTCGGCCAGCGATCCCTGAGGGTCGATGTCGATCAGCACGACCGGACCAGCGCCAGCGCGCTGAGCCTGGACGGCGAGATGTCCGGATAGGGTCGTTTTGCCCGATCCGCCTTTCTGCGATGCCAAAGCGAGTACACGCAACGCCTTAGTCCCCCTGGATTTAGACCAATACCCACCGCTCGATTGCGGCGCGTTCAGCTATTGGATCGCAGACTACCCCTAATTTTGGGTTAACAATGGAGGCATCCGATCAGATCAATTTGCTCGCAACTTGGCAGTTGGAGGCGCCGGCGCAGCGCGTCATCGCCTCAGACTTTGGAATAATCTTCGCAAGACACGGTGTGCGGCGCGTGTGCAGGGATGGGTGTGCAGGCACGGGTGTGCAAGCAGGGGTATGCAGGCACGCGGGCGTTTCAACGATTTGCTAACGGGTTGTTCACTATGAAGGAGCCTGAGCACGAGAACTCGCCGACCGCGTGGTCATCGCGGCGACGAAATCTGACAGGGTAAGCCAGGATCAAGGGCGCCCAACAACAGCAAGGAGCGCACATAGCCATGGCTTATCGCATTCGCACATTCGCACTCGCAGCCACGGCTGCCTTGGCGGCTTCGCCGTTGGCTGCCGACGTAAAGACAGGCGTCGAGGCGTGGAGCTCGGGCGATTTCAACCGCGCTGTCACCGAATGGCAAAGCCCTGCGCAAAACGGCGATGCCGATGCGCTGTTCAATCTCGCGCAGGCGTATCGTCTGGGGCGCGGCGTCGCCTCTGACATCACGCGGGCCCGCGAACTCTACGCCGAGGCCGCTCAGAAGGGCCATGTGAAGGCTGCCGACAATTACGGATTGTTGCTGTTCCAGCAGGGAGAGCAACAGACCGCCATGCCGTTGATCGTGGCCGCAGCCGAGCGCGGCGATCCGCGCGCGCAATACGTGCTGGGTCTGGCGCATTTCAACGCCGATTATGCAAGAAAGGACTGGGTGCGCGCCTATGCCCTGCTGACGCTGGCGCAGGGTTCGGGCCTGCCACAGGCGGCGGGCGCATTGAAGCAGATGGACGAATACATTCCGCTCGCACAGCGTCAGGAAGCACAACTGGTCGCCCGCGAGATTGAGGCAGCGGCTGGCAATCGCCGCGCCGCGGATATGGCGGCGGCCGACCTGGGGACGCGCGATTTTGCGAATATCGCGCCAGAGCCCGCGCCTGCGCCTGCTCGCGTTCCTGCTCCGGCGCCGGTGCAGGTAGCGGCGATGGCCGCGCCAGCCTCTCGCGCGCAACCTGCGGCGCCGGTCCGTGCATCCAACAGCGCCCGACCCGCGCCGGTCAGCAAGACCGGGGGGTGGGGCCTGCAATTGGGCGCATTTGGCGTTGCTGCGAATGCCGACCGGCTGTGGAGCAAGGTGTCCGGCAAATCCGCGCTTGCGGGAACGACCAAGGCGCTCGTCTCGGCAGGCAGCGTTACACGCCTTCGCGCAGTGGGTTTTGCCAACCGCGGCGAAGCGCAAAGCGCCTGCAATCAGCTCAAGCGTGAGGGGCAGGCGTGCCTGGTCACGACACCGTGACGCGCACGAACGACGGCCGAACTCTCGATTGAGGCGTTGATCCCCATACAACCGTTTCCCCTCCACTGCGCGCCTGCTAGGTTTATTGGGAAAGGGGAAATGCGGGGATGAATGCGGACATGCAAAGTGGATCGGCAGGGGCTGTCCCAGAGCAACGCGTCTCGCTGGACGAACCCGTTCTGGCAGCCGCCCCGGTCAGCGGCGAAGATCGTATCTCCAGCCTCGATTTCATCCGCGGCATTGCGGTCATGGGGATCGTGGCGGCCAACATTATTTCGTTCGGGCAGCCCATGCTCGCCTATTTCTATCCCGGCGGCTTTCTGGTCGATCCGGCCGACCCCGGCGGGTGGCAATGGATCGCGCAATTCGTCCTGATCGACGGCAAGATGCGCGGGCTGTTTACGCTGCTGTTTGGTGCAGGAATGTATCTGTTCATGGAGCGCGCATGGGCGCGCGGCAGCACGCGGCTGTTACAGATCTGGCGATTGTTCCTGCTGTTGTGCTTTGGGCTGATCCATTACTTCTTCATCTGGTATGGAGACATCCTGGCGATGTATGCGATCGTGGGCTTTGTCGCGGTCGCCTGTATGCGATGGGAAGCAGCCACACAGATGCGCGTCGGCCTGTTCGGCTTCGTGATCGGCGGCATACTCTACGGCGGTATGATCACCTTCCCGTGGTTGATCGTGGACACATCCTTTGGCGAAGTTGGGCCGATGGCCGAGATGCGAACCGAACTTGTGACAGGAATTGAGGCCAGCGAGGCAAACGATGCGATCGCCACAACGCTGATCCGGTCCGGCGACTATGCGGCACTGGTCGGTCGGCGCATCACTCAGGAATGGTTTTTGCCGTTCACCAATTCGATCTTCTTCATGCTCGAAATCCTGCCGCTGATGCTGATCGGCATGGCACTGTACCGCACCGGGTTCTTCAGTGGCGCGTATGATTCGGCAAAGATGCGGCGGTGGGGCTGGATCGGAATTGTCGCTGGCGGACTGGCCCATCTCGGCATTGCTTTACTGGTCAAGCAGACCGGCTTTACTTTTTACGGGGGGAGTGCGGCGTTCATCGGTTGGAGCATTTTGCCGCGGCTGCCGATGATCTTGGGGTTTGCCGCCCTGATGGTCGAATATTCGTCCCGCTGGACCGGGTGGCTGGGTCAGCGCATTTCCGCCGCCGGGCGGGCTGCGTTCACCAACTATCTCGGCACATCGATACTGATGCTGTTCGTAATGCACGGCTGGGCGCTGGGGCTGTTCGGAGAGCTCAACCGACCGCAATTGTATCTGGTTTGCGTGGGGGTGTGGATCGGCATGCTCGCATGGTCGCAGCCGTGGCTGGAGCGGTTCCGTTATGGCCCGCTCGAATGGCTGTGGCGGTGCCTGACCTATCGCCGCGCGTTTCCGCTCAGGCGATAGCGGTGGATGAATGAAGGCCGTTTGCTGAAACCGCTTGCAATTGAGAACAATTCGCATAACTTCGCTCTTGCAAACGCTTCGCAGGAGAGAAACGGCGGCCTATGTACATTTGCATCTGCAACGCAATCCGAGAAACTGACCTTCGGCGCACCGCGCGCAGTTGTGCTGGCAATGCAGAAGCGGCTTACGCGTCGCTCGGCAAACGGCCCAATTGCGGCCAATGTCTTGGCGAAGCTGCAAAAATCCTTGATCAGGAACGCGCGCTGCATCTTTGCGAGGGTATCGCAGTATAGTTTCGCGAGCGGCTATTGCGAGAGCCTCGCAAGCCTCTGATTCTTAATAAAAATTCGCAGCCACTCTTGCCCTTGGCGGGTGTTTCGGCGCATAAGGCTCCCATGATGATGCGGGCGTAATCACGTCTGCGCTCGCCAAAATCTCAACGCAGGAGCACCGCCATGAAGGGCGATCCCGGAGTTATCGAATATTTGAACAAGGCGCTCACCAATGAGCTGACCGCCATTAATCAGTATTGGCTGCACTATCGCGTGCTCGCCGATTGGGGCCTGACGAAGCTTGCCGAATACGAGCGGCATGAATCTATCGAGGAAATGCAGCACGCCGACCGGCTGGCCGAACGCATCCTGTTTCTCGATGCGCTTCCCAACTTTCAGGCGATCCACAAATTGAAGGTCGGCGAGACGGTCGAGGAAATCCTCAAGGCCGATTATGCGCTGGAAATGGAGGCGATCCCGCTGCTGAAAGACGCGGCAGAACACGCAAAAAGCGTGAGGGACTACACCTCCGAAACGATATTTGAAGATATCCTCGCCAATGAGGAAGAGCATGTCGATTTCCTCGAAACGCAATTCGACATGATCGAGCGAATGGGCCTGCAAAACTACGTTCAGTTACAAAGTCATCCTGCCGGAGAAGGCGAGACGAAGGCTGGCGTGAAGTAATCCAGTGCCCGCCCTTATGCGTTGAATAACGGCTCGCAAGCATTGCTCGCGAGCCGTTTTCGCGTGGCTCTCGCTCTTAAGGTCGGTGGCGTTGACTTGAGCGATGCCACCGTTCACACTCTGCCAACGGGAGTGGTATGAAGAATGCGTCGGATCAGGCGCGGATTCTTCGGGTCATGCCATGCTCCTTCCAAGTCGATTGGGTCGCCAGTCCAACCGAATTTGGAGGCATACAATGAACATTTTTTCCAGAACCATCGCCGGTGGCATCGCCGCTGCGACCCTTGCTGTTGCCAGCCCCGCGGCTGCGCAGATGGAGGTATATAAAGATTACGAACCGTCCAACGAAGTGATTGAGCTGACTATGGTCAAAGTTGAGGAGGGCCAGTTCGAAACCTATCTCGAAGGAAGGAAGAGCACCTGGATCGCGGCGAACGAGATTCAGAAACAGCAGGGCGTAATCTCAGGCTATGGCATTTATGGCGTGCCGTACGGCGAGAACGATTTCAACCTGGTGCTGCGCGTGACGTATCCCAGCACTGAAATGCTGGCGCCCAGCAAGAAGCGTTATATGGAATTTCTCGGTGCTTATGGCAAAGCCGACATCGATCAGGGCAATAAGACCGTGCTGGATCTCTACAACAAGATCCGCACGATTCAGGCGACCTATATGTTGCGCGAAGTCAGAATGTTGAAATAAACGGCATCGCTGACAGATCAGGGGCGGGGTGCAGTGGTCATCCCGCCCTTGATCATTCCTGCCAGATGCCGTTATCGACCCTTGCCCTTGCGCCGCTGATCTCTCGTTCCATGCGCGGCTAACAAGGTCTCGCGAAAGAAATAACTGAGTGCGGTGATGAGCAGGCCCATCGCCAGAACCCACAGCACCGCCACCACCGTTCCCAGCCTGGCCTCGATATAAACCGATGAAAATAGCACTGCGATCACCACGCTGATCGTGACCGCCGCAGCGGTGGCGAACATGATGGCACGACGTCCCAGAACGCGGCGCTGATCCAGCCAGTCCAGTTCCAGCCGCGCCTTTGCGTTCGTCACTTCGTCACCATGTTCGTCGCACAGCCGCTCAATCCGACCGGCGATCCACGTGATCCGTGCGACCATGACATTCAGGATGCTTCCGATACCCACCAGCAGGAACGCGGGCGCAAGGCTCAATTGCACCGCGCGCAGGGTAGCAGGCGTGCTCGATGTCTGCTCAAGTATATCGAGCGCGAGATTGGAAGAGCCTAACAAGAGGGGAGCAAGCCAATCCACCGTCACGCCTTCTTGGATCCTCCGCTGTAATTCCCTCCGCCTCCGCGGTTTGCGTTGAAAGGGTTTTTGGGGCTTTTCAGCACAATGCGGACCGGCACTGCATCAAATCCCAGTTTGGCGCGGATGCCGTTCACCAGATATCGCTCGTAACTCTTGGGCAGATCGTCCAGCCGCGTGCCAAAGATGACGAACCGCGGCGGACGTGTGCCGGCCTGTGTAATATAGCGCAGCTTGATCCGGCGGCCGCCGGGTGCAGGCGGGGGGTTCGCTTCGAGTGCGTCATCAAACCAGCGGTTGAGCGCGGCGGTGGAAACGCGTTTGGACCAGCTGTCGCGGATTTCAAACGCCGCGCCCAGCATCGTGTCCAGCCCCTTGCCGGTCTTTGCGCTGACCGCGAGCAGCGGCAGGCCGCGCACTTGCGCCAGCCCATCCTCAAGCGCGGCGCGGATGCCGTTGAAGATGCCGCTGGGCGTTTCGGCGGTGTTGGTACCGGCCACGTCCCATTTGTTGATCGCGATCATCAGCGCGCGCCCTTCTTCGAGCACATGGGCGGCGATCTTGAGATCCTGATGTTCCAGCCCCTGCGTCGCATCCAGCAACAGCACCACCACCTCGGCAAAATCTACCGCGCGCCGGGCATCGGCAACCGAGAGCTTTTCAAGCTTTTCGACCACATTGCGCTTTTTGCGCATACCGGCGGTGTCGATCAGACGGATGTCGCGCACCTCGCCCGATTTGGGGTCGGTCCATTTCCAGTCTACCGCAATTGAATCGCGGGTAATCCCGGCTTCCGGTCCGGTCAGCAGACGATCCTCGCCCAGCAGCTGATTGATCAGCGTGGACTTGCCCGCATTGGGGCGACCCACGATGGCGAGTTTGAGCGGGCCTAGCGGTGCTTCCTCGTCCCCTTCGGCAATCGCCAGCGCGGCCATTTCCGCCGCTTCCTCGGCGGCATCGGCCTGTTCTCCGATCAGCGGCCACAGCGCCGCGAACAGATCAGCGATACCCTCGCCGTGTTCGGCGGACAGCGCAACTGGGTCGCCGAACCCCAGCGAATAGCTTTCGAGCACGCCTGCCTCACCCAGTGATCCTTCCGCCTTGTTGGCCACCAGCACGATTGGCACGTCGTGTTCGCGCAGGTACCGGCCAATTTCAGTGTCGAGCGGGGTCAGTCCGGCGCGCGCATCGACCACGAACAGCGCAACGTCCGCACCTTCTATGCTGGCCTCGGTCTGCATCCGCATCCGGCCAGGCAGGGTGGTTGCATCCTCGTCCTCCCACCCGGCGGTATCGACAATGGTGAACTCCAGCCCCGCAATATCGGCATCGCCCATCCGCCGGTCACGCGTGACGCCGGGCTGATCGTCGACCAGCGCAAGCTTCTTGCCCACCAGCCGGTTGAACAGGGTGGATTTGCCGACATTGGGTCGGCCGATGATGATGACTTGCGGTTTCATGATGCCTGCCTCAGTTGGCCCTTGCCGACCAGCTTGGCAAGCACAGCGGCAAATCAGCCCTTCTTCGCGACGGGAGGATTGTCGCCCAGATCCTCGAACCAGGCTTCGACCTCGCCCGTCAGCTTGAGCAGCAGCGGACGGCCCATGCGATCGAGCGTCTTGCCCGCCTGCACCCGCACCCAGCCTTCGGAAATCGAATATTCCTCGATATCGGTGCGGGTCCGCCCCTTGAACTGGATGCCGACGCCGCGTTGCAGAACCTCGGCATCGAAATGCGGACTCGAAGGATTGACCGCCAGATGATCGGGGGGAACGTCTTTCCCGGTGGGAGCGGGCGCATCCTGCGCGGTTTCGGGTGTTTCGTTTTCAGACATGCCCGCGCCCTTAGGCGTGCTGTGCCACCGTGACAATATCTATGGTCGCCGATCAATCGGGCGGAAAAAGGGTTGCCAGCTTGCCTGTGCCGCTTTCTGCCCCGTCGTCGTCCCCACTGCCGCTGACAAGAACGTCGTCCTCTTCCTCCCCTTCGGCGGCCATTTCGTCGGATGTCATGGGGACCAGATCGGGATCGATGCGGAGACTCCCCGCTATCATCGGCTCCTCGCCAGGCGGCGGGGTTTCATTGGGCGCCGGATCGGGGATATCTATATCGGGCACAGGAGGCTCGATTTCGCCCGGTGTTGTGCCAGGTTCTTCGATCGGAGGATTTTGCTCAGGCCGCTCTGGCGGAGCCGCCGGTTCGATCGTATCGGGAGAAGGGCCAGGTTGTGTGGACATGATGTGTGCCTTCCAGGCTGTATGGAAACCTCTGAACAGTGCGCTTTTTTGTCTCCCATCAATCCGCAGCAACACCACAGGTTCCGCAAATGGGGAATGCAAGGCAATGAGCAGCCTTGCCCTTTTGCTTGGCAACCGATAGAGGCGCTCGCTAAATCGCGCGGGTGACCATCGGGTTTCCCGCGCGGCTTCGTTCCGGGATGCGGGCGTGGCGGAATTGGTAGACGCGCTGGTTTTAGGTACCAGTATCGCAAGATGTGGGGGTTCGAGTCCCTTCGCCCGCACCAGTTTTCGCCCCGGCGCCGGCCCGACCGCCGCATTCAAAGTTCGCTCAAAAAGGCACAAAGTAGTCACCCCATGCAGACCAAGCAGACCCTCAACGAAGGCCTCAAGCGCGCCTATCAGATCACCCTCACCGCCACCGAGCTGAACGCCCGGATCGACGCGGAAATCAAGAAGATTGCGCCGCAGGTGAAGATGCCCGGCTTTCGCCCCGGAAAAGTGCCGGCCAATCTTGTCCGCAAGATGCATGGCGAACAGCTGCATGCGCAGACCCTGAACGACATGATTCGCGATTCGGTCGATCAATTGATGCGCAAGGAAGAGCTGCGTCCCGCAATGCAGCCCGCAATCGCGCTGGCTGATGGATACGAAGAGGGCAAGGACGCCGAGATTTCGGTCGAACTCGAAGTGCTGCCAGTGGTCGATGCGCCGAGCATCGACGGGCTGAAGCTGGAAAAGCTGACCGTTCCCGTCACCGATGAACAGATCAACGAAGCGATTGCGGGCATTGCCGGCCAGAACAAGAGCTACAAGGACGCTGCCAAGACCAAAAAGGCCGGCGAGGGTGACCAGATCATCATCGATTTCCTCGGCAAGCTCGACGGCGTAGCATTTGAGGGCGGCAAGGCCGAGGACGCGCCGCTCGTGATCGGATCGGGCCAGTTCATCCCGGGCTTCGAGGAGCAGCTGACGGGCGTCAAGACCGGCGATGAGACGACCATTACCGTCACCTTCCCCGAAGATTACCAGGCCGAAAATCTGGCTGGCAAGGAAGCCACCTTCGACATCACTGTGAAACAGGTGAAGGTCGAAACCGAGACCAAGATCGACGATGAATTCGCGACCAATCTGGGTCTCGACAGCCTCGACAAGCTGAAAGAGATCATGAAGGCGCAGCTGGAACAGCAGACTGCCGGTCTCACGCGCACGCAGATGAAGCGGTCGCTGCTCGATCAGCTGGCCGCCGGTCACGATTTTGCCGTGCCGCAAACCATGGTCGAGGCCGAGTTCGAACAGATCTGGGGCCAGCTTCAGCAGGAAGCGGCGAGGGAAGACGATCCCGCGGCTGCGCTCAAGCAGATCGAGGATGAGAAAGACGACTACAAGTCGATCGCCGAACGCCGCGTACGGCTTGGCCTGCTGCTGTCCGAAGTCGGGCAGTCCAACGGCGTCGAGGTGAGCGCGCAGGAAATGTCGATGCTGATCCAGCAGGCAGCGCAGCAATATCGCGAGGCAGATCGCGAGCGGTTCGTGCAGTACATCCAGTCCGATCCGATGGCCGCCGCCCAGTTGCGCGCGCCGTTGTACGAGGACAAGGTCGTCGACTTCCTGTTCGACAAGGCGGAAATCACCGAGCGCGACGTGACGATGGAAGAACTCCAGGCCGCAATCGAAGCTGACGACGACGCCGAGGAGCAGAAGACCGCTCCCAAGAAGAAAGCTCCGGCAAAGAAGGCGCCCGCAAAGAAAGCCGAAGCCAAAAAGGCGCCTGCGAAAAAGGCCGAAGCCGAGCCTGCGGAAAAGCCCGCTGCGAAGAAGGCTCCGGCCAAGAAGGCTGGGGAAAAGGCTCCGGTGAAGAAGGCCCCCGCCAAGACGGCTGAGGAAAAGGCTCCGGCCAAAAAGCCCGCTGCCAAGGCTCCAGCCAAGACGGCTGCAGCGAAAGCTCCTGCCAAGGCTCCGGCGAAAAAGTCCGCTGCCAAAAAGGCTCCCGCCAAGAAGGCTGATTAAGCGACCGGGAACACCCGCAGCGTCAGTCGCTTGCGGGTTCCCAGCGTTCGAAGGAAGGCGTGGGCAGCGTGGCTGTCCGTGCCTTTTCATAGGCCGCGCCCGCCATCAGCACATCGTGATCGGCCCATTTCGCGCCGAAAAAGCTGATCCCGACCGGCAGGCCTTCGACCGCGCCCATCGGCACGGTCAGATGCGGATAACCCGCAATCGCCGATGGCGATCCAAATCCGATAGAGCCGTTGTAATTGTCGCCATTCACCAGATCGCTGGTCCAAGACGGGCCGCGCGATGGAGCGATGAGGAACTGCACAGTGTTGTCAGCCAGCAGCTTGTCCAGCGTTTCCACCCCGGCGATGCGAACGGCGTTGGTGCGCGCGGTTTCGTACGCTTCGCGGTCTGTGGTGCCTACTGCCTGCACGAACAATTCCTGCCCGAACCAGCGCATCTCGCGGGCCTGATTGGCCGCGTTGAAGGCGATCAGATCGGCCAGATTGCGCGGCGTTGCGGCCTCATCGCCGCCGATGGCCGGGATCGAGGCGAGATAGGCGTTCATACCCTCGCGCAGCTCGAACATCAGCACGGCGAAACTGTCGGAATACATCGCATCGTTGGGTTCGAACTCGATATCGACCAGCACCGCGCCCGCGCGTTCAAGATCGGCGAGCGCCATATCGAACACGCCCGCCACATCGGCGCGGTTGCCGATCTGTTTGCGCATCACCCCGATCCGCACGCCCTTGAGCGAGGCATCGGCCAGCCCGGCGGTGTAATCGGCCACACGCGGCACGCCTACGGTCGCGGTGTCAGCAGGGTCTTCGCCCGCAATTGCGCCCAGCAGCAGCGCGGCATCGTAAACCGTGCGCGTCATCGGCCCGGCGGTGTCCTGCGTGCTTGAAATCGGCACGACATGCGTGCGGCTGACGATGCCGACGCTGGGTTTGAAACCGACCACGCCGTTGATCGATGCGGGACATAGGATCGAGCCGTTGGTCTCCGTCCCGATCGCGCCCCACGCAAAGCCCGCCGCAACCGCCGCGCCGCTGCCCGAGGATGATCCGCAGGTGTTGCGGTCAATCGCGTGCGGATTGCGGGTAAGGCCACCCACCGCGCTCCACCCGCTGGTCGAATTATCGGAGCGAATGTTGGCCCATTCGGAAAGGTTGGTCTTGCCCAGCACGACCCCGCCTGCCTTGCGCAGATTGGCGATCAGCGGGGCATCGCGGCGGGTGAAACTGGCCGCGAGCGCGAGACTGCCCGCCGTGGTCGCCCATTCGGCGGTCTCGATATTGTCCTTCACCAGCACGCTGCGCCCTTGCATCGGCGTTGCCTCCAGACCGCGCGCGTCAAACCCGGCGGTGGACGAATGAATGATGACCGCGTTCAGCCCGTCGGGGCCATCGTCCAGCCGCTCGATCCGTTCGACGCGCATTGCGATGTCGGCCTGTGCATCGAAGGTTTCGCCAGGTTCTGCCGCGTCAGATGCGGTGGCCTGAGCGTGTGCCGGAGCGGATATAAGGCCACCGCCCACCGCAAGCGCGGCGAGTGAAGTGGCGGCGATGAGGCGTGAAAGCCGGGATGCCTTGATCATGCCCTCAATGATTGCCGCTCAGACGACGCAACGCAAGAGCGCCTATGCGTTTTGAACGGCAGTTTTTGGGGTTCTGGTCCCCGCGCTCGGGTCTTCCTTGGCGAGAATGGCGAGCGGATCGATGCCTTCCTCTTTCCAGACCCGCTGACACTCCTCGTAGCCCCGCGCGGGTTGCATGTTCAGCTTGGCTCGCGCCTGATCGGGCGTCAGTCTCAGCAGGTCGCGGATCGACTGTTCGGCGATAGGCAGACAGTGGCTGCCCGCCTTCTTTGCATCCCAGATTGCGCGCAGAACGGGCGCTTTGGTGGTCACGCTCGCCTTCATCACCAACGATCCGGCAATGCCCAGGATCAGGTGGCCGTGGCTGGGGCGCTGGCCAAAGACATAGGCGCCCAGCGTCGCCTCGCCCAACGTGTCACGGCCGATGCCCGACAACAGGTGCAGCAGATCGTGCGTGTCGCGCAGACGATCATTGTACCATTCGATCTGATCATCGGGCCGCCCACCTTCGAGGCGAAACTCCTCGAATTCCGCGACCAGACCCGCCGCCGACAGCCCCTCTGTCTCCATGTAATCGCAATAGGCATGGGCAAGGCTGCCTGCGGGGTAATCGCGGCGCAACATGTCATGATCGTCGAGGATATTGGGCAGGAACGGTTCGGTTTCGAAGATGCGCCTGCCTTCTTCGGTGGCGAGGAAACCGGCGACGCGCTTGTCCACATCGACCCAGGGCAGGTGATCGAAAAAGCGGAAGACTTCGCTCGTGTCTTCCTTGTCCTTCTTGAATTCGAAGAAGTGATGCCACGCCTTGCGCAAATCGCGCCGATACGGTTGGCGATCGGGGTGCCAGAACGGAACATTTGCGCGCTGAGTTTCAGAGCGCGAACCAGCCGCCTCGTCACTCATCATGCATTGCGTTGATCGAATTGTATTCATCCCATGGCTCCACTGGCGACCGATTCATGGTTTCAATAGGCTTAATTCTGCGGGGCAGATGTATCCTAGTCAAGCGGCCTTAACCATGTTGCGCGTGGGCCATGGCGCTTTTACGCCTTGTTACGGAGTACGACCGCCTATCGGGTGTTTACCATTTCGCGGCGTTTCTGGCGTGGGCGCGCCACGCGCGTATCCGGCACACCACACCAAAGCGGTCTCACCGGGACCATAGCTGTGCCCGAGCGAGCAGACCGTGCAAGATCGGGCGCACCAATGGTTAAGGCACTTGAACAATCCGCTCTACCATCCGACATAGCCCATTCAGACCCAGCAAGGACCAAATTTACATGATCGATCTGTTCGGCAATTCCGGCGAAACCTATGGCTCTCAGGGCCAGTTCACGCACGATCCCGTTACCGGCGCACTGGTGCCGATGGTGGTTGAGCAGACCAGCCGGGGTGAACGCAGCTTCGATATTTTCTCGCGTCTGCTGCGCGAACGTATCGTGTTCGTGACCGGCCAGGTCGAAGACGGCATGGCATCGCTGATCACGGCGCAGCTGCTGTTTCTCGAAAGCGAAAACCCGTCAAAGCCGATCAGCATGTATATCAATTCGCCCGGCGGCGTGGTGACCGCTGGCATGGCGATCCATGACACGATGCAGTATATCAAGCCGCGCGTTTCGACCGTGTGCATGGGGCAGGCCGCGTCGATGGGCAGTTTCCTGCTGGCCGCGGGTGAGCCGGGCATGCGCGTGGCGCTGCCCAATGCCCGCATCATGGTTCACCAGCCTTCGGGTGGCGCGCGCGGCATGGCAACCGACATCGAGATTCAGGCGCGCGAGATCCTTCGCATAAGGGCGCGAATGAACGATCTGTATGTCAAATACACCGGCCGCACGCTTGCAGAGATCGAGAAGGCGATGGACCGCGACACTTTTCTCGAAGCCGATGAAGCCAAGAAGTTCGGCCTGGTCGACAAGGTGTTCGAGACGCGCCCTGAAAATGAGCCGGAAGATGACGAAAAGGGTTCGGGCGGCGCGCCGGAATAATCGCTCCGGCGCACCCCCGCCGCGACTTTTGAGCATCGCTTCGCTGGCAAAGCGAAGCCGAACGGACCATAAAACGCATCTCGGACGTTGATTCGTTCGGTGTGCTAGACATTGTTTGCGAATCCGCCTTACGATGGACTGACCATCGGGTAAGATTCGAGGGAAGCAGGAATGACCAAATTGAGCGGATCTGACAGCAAGAGCACCCTGTACTGCAGCTTCTGCGGGAAGTCGCAGCACGAAGTGCGCAAGCTGATTGCTGGCCCCACCGTGTTCATCTGCGATGAATGCGTGGAACTGTGCAACGATATCATTCGTGAAGAAACCAAGGCGGGCATTGCGGGCAAGAAAGAGGGCGAAATCCCCACGCCCCGCGATATCTACACCACCTTGAACGATTACGTGATCGGCCAGAACTCGGCCAAGCGGAACCTTTCGGTCGCGGTTCACAACCATTACAAGCGGCTGAAATATTCGGGCAAGGCCGACGGCGTCGAACTGGCGAAATCCAACATCCTGCTGGTCGGCCCCACCGGCACCGGCAAGACGCTGCTTGCGCAGACGCTGGCGCGCACGTTCGATGTGCCGTTCACGATGGCCGATGCCACCACCCTGACCGAAGCGGGCTATGTCGGTGAAGATGTGGAGAACATCATTCTCAAACTGCTGCAAAGCTCGGACTACAACGTCGAGAAGGCGCAGCACGGCATCGTCTATATCGACGAGATCGACAAGATCACGCGCAAGGCGGAAAACCCTTCGATTACCCGCGACGTGTCGGGTGAAGGCGTGCAGCAGGCGCTGTTGAAGCTGATGGAAGGCACCACTGCCTCCGTCCCGCCGCAGGGCGGGCGCAAGCATCCGCAGCAGGAATTCCTGCAGGTCGACACCACGAACATCCTGTTCATCTGTGGAGGTGCGTTTGCGGGCCTCGACAAGATTATTGCAGATCGCCTGCAGAAACGCTCGATCGGGTTCGGCGCGCATGTCGCCGATCCGGACAAGCGCAAGGTTGGCGAACTGCTTGAAAAGAGCGAGCCGGAAGATTTGCTCAAATTCGGCCTTATCCCCGAATTTGTCGGACGTCTGCCGGTGATCGCGACCCTGCATGATCTGGATGTCGATGCGCTTGTGACGATCCTGACCGAACCCAAGAATGCCATCGTCAAGCAATATGGCAAGCTGTTCGAACTGGAAGATGTGCAGCTGACCTTTACCGACGAGGCGCTACGCGCGATTGCCGAGCGTGCGATCCTGCGCAAGACCGGCGCGCGCGGCTTGCGCTCGATTGTGGAAGGCATCCTGCTGGATACGATGTTCGACCTGCCTGACATGGAAAACGTCAGCGAGATCGTGATCGATAACGATGTGGTCGCGGGCAAGAAAGACCCGATCCAGGTCGTTTCCAACGATGACGAGGGCAAGAAGGAAGCGGCGGCTTGATGGTATCCGGTGGCGCCCTCATCGGCGCTGCCGCGGCCGTGGTTGTTCTTTTCGCGTCGGCGCTATGGGCCGAGGTGCGATTTAGCGGTTACGGAAAACTGCCCGCGCATTTCGGTTTCACCGGACGCCCGACCCGGTTTGCCCCGCGCAGCTTCGTTATCTGGCTGACTCCGGCGATATTTGTTGCCATAATTGGCCTGTTGGTTGGGTTGGTCCATGGCTTGCCCCCCGAACGCATCAACGGCGATCCCCACACAGCCATCATTGCGTCGAGCGCAATCATCGTGGGCGCGCAGTTTTTCATCCTGTGGCTGATCGTCAGATGGGCGCGGGGCCAAGGTTGAATACGCCGATCACGACCCACAATTACCTCTTCGTATGCAGCCGGAATCGGCTGCGCAGCCCCACCGCCGAACACATCTTCGCTGAGCTACGTGGCATTGCAACCGCTTCTGCCGGCACCAATCGCGATGCCGAAAACCCCCTGTCCGATGAACTGGTCGAATGGGCGGATGTCATCTTCGCGATGGAACGCCCGCACCGGGCAAAGATCCAGACAAGGCACCGCCGCGCGCTGAATGGCCAGCGGGTGATCGTCCTCGGCATTCCTGACGAATATGAGTTCATGGACCCGCAGCTTGTCCGCCTGTTGCGCGCGAAAATGGCGCGCTGGGTGTCAACATCGCCCGATTGACTGCTCCGGACAGATGCCTTGCTGCCTTGCTGGTCCGCGGTTAAGTGCCGGGTGCGAGCGGCAGGCGAGCCATTTCGCTGAGGGGGTTTTCTTGAAGACAATAGGCATCTTGGGCGGAATGAGCTGGGAAAGCTCGGCTCAATATTATGCGATCATCAACCGGTTGGTCCGCGAGGCGCGTGGCGGGATCGTGTCGGCGCCGATCATCATGCACAGCTTCGATTTCAATGCCGTCGCGGCGTTGCAGCGCGCTGGCGAATGGGAGCAGTTGGGCGATATGTTGGGTGAAGCCGCCGCCGGTCTGGAACGCGCGGGCGCCGATTGCGTCCTGATCGCGACCAACACCATGCACCTTGTCGCACCTCAGGTTGAGGCGGCGATTGGCTGTCCGCTGATCCACATCGCTGATCCGTTGGGCCAGACGCTGAAAGGGGCAGGGCACACCAATGTCGGCCTGCTTGCCACGCGCTTCACGATGGAAGAGGCCTTTTATGCCGACCGGCTGGCATCGCACGGATTGGAAGTGCTGGTGCCCGGCGCCGAGCATCGCGAGGAGATCCACCGGGTCATTTTCGAGGAATTGTGCGCGGGGCAGATACTGGAGCCATCGCGTCAGTTCTATTGCGATGTGATCGCCGATTTGCAGGCGCGCGGGGCAACTTCGATCGCGCTAGCGTGCACAGAGATCATGTTGCTGGTTGAACCGTGCCACAGCGCATTGCCGCTGTTCGATACCACCGCGCTGCACGCGCGCGCAGCTGTCGACTTCGCGCTGGCCGGATAACTTGCGCAAACGCAAAGAACCCCGCCCGGTCATGGAGGATCGACCGGACGGGGCCTTGGTACGCGCTACCCCGTGTGGGAGGGGAACGAAGGGGCAGCGCTAACTTGCGACAGAATTACGGATCAGCCCGGCAGAAAGACGCCATCGGTCACGTGAATTACGCCGTTTGAAGTCATCACGTCCGCCTTCACTACGGTTGCCGTCCCGCCCATCGCATCGGTCAGGACAACATTGCCATCGACGATGCTCGCGTCCAGTCGGCTGCCTTCGAGCGTCTTGATCACGGCAGAGCCGTCGTTCTCATTGATGAGCGCGATGAGACTTTCGGCGGTCACGTTTCCGGGGAGCACGTGGTAGGTGAGAATCTTGGTAAGTGTGTCTTTGTTCTCCGGCATCACCAGCGTGGCGACAGCGCCGTCAGGCAATTTCGCGAACGCGGTATCAGTCGGGGCAAAGACGGTGAAGGGACCGGGGCCCTGGAGCGTTTCGACGAGACCGGCAGCCTTAACGGCCGCGACCAGAGTTTCGTGCATCCCCGTGCTCATGGCCGTTGCAACGATGTCAGCTTTCTCGGCCTTCTTTTCCATGTGATGGTCAGCCAGTGCGGGCGATGCGCCAAGCGCGGCGAGACCAGTGGTCGCTGCGATGGCTGCGAATGCGTGCGCCTTGAGGCGGCTTGTGGTCGTCTTCATAATGTATCTCCTTGTTTGGACGAAGTTCCCGTCCTTCTAGAAAAGATACGCATGGGGGCTGGCATGAGTTGCGCAAAAGCCGCATCTAATTGGACAAGAAGGGGAAGACTGCGTTGGTCGGTGCCGTTACCGGGATGAAAGGATCGTTTGGCGACGCGCGCCTCACACCTGTTCGAGTGCGCCTTCGGCCACCACCGGGCCTGCATCCTGCCCATCGGGTTTGCCGCCCAGCGGCTCCCGCGTGAGGACGAGGCGAACTCCATTGCCCATGTTCCGCGCGATGTCGGATGGCAGCGCCATGCGCCGATCCTCACCCGGAGCGACCACGCCCAGTGATTGCAGCGCGCTGCCATCGGCGGGGACCAACCACAATTCGTGATCGTGCACACCATCGGCGCTGAGGCCTGCGGCGGACAGCAGCATCTCATCGGAGGCGGGCAGGAAGGTAACTCCCAGCCGCAGCGCAGAATCGCCTATCGGGATCGAGGCCATCAACGGTGCGGCCTGCGCGTTGCTCGCTAATGAGGGCGCCAGCGTCGGCGCGCTATCGTCGGGCGAATTGGGGCGATTGCCGGGGGCAGTGATGAACAGCGCCAGCGCCAGCGCGGCGGCGGCGGAGGTAATCGCCGCGGTCCATTTCCAGCGGCGCACGCGGCGCGCCATTTCGAGTATAACGACATTGGAGCCAGCGGTGCCATCGACCGCCGGAGCAGATGCACGCACCTGCGCGGCAATTGCGTCCCACACATGCGCAGCGGGCTCAGCGCCCGCAATATCGTCGGAAAGCGGCACGAACCAGTCGTCCCACCATTCGCGACGGGCGGCAAAGTCTGGATCGGTCGAGTAGCGACCCCGCGCGGCAAGCAATTCCTCGCCTTCGAGCAGGCCGAGCGAAAACTCGGCCGCCAACACGCGTTCGCGCATCGCATCGGTGTCGCCCATCACAGGCGGCGTTTCAGGTGGCGTCACAGGAGGTTCGCTGCTCATTGGTCGCCCCCTTCTTTCTCGCTCGCTTCAAGACAAGCCCGCAGGCGCAGCAATCCGCGCCTGATCCAGCTTTTCATCGTGCCGAGCGGCACATCGGCGGCCTCGGCCAATTCGGCATAAGTCTGGCCGTCGAAAAACGCCGCGCGGATATAAGACTGCGCCTTGT